>CALRYE020000023.1:0-54610 GCA_943372275.1 Janthinobacterium lividum | reverse complement strand
AGCGCGCGAGCAGGCCAGCCAGCCGGCCGGCCATGCCACCGCCGCCGGGCGCGTGCTGCGGGTGCAATAAGCGGCGGGGCATGGACCCCGTTGTCGACTCTCTTAGCCAGGATTTATCATGAAAAAATTATTGTGCGCCGCGGCCATCTGTAGCGCGTTCTTTTCCGGCCAGGCACTGGCCTGGGGCAACGACGGCCACCGCGCCGTGGGCTCGATCGCCGAAAAGCTGATCAAGGGCAGCAATGCCGAAAAGCAGGTGGCGGCCTTGCTGCTGCCCGGGGAAAGTCTCGAATCGATCACCGTCTGGGCCGATTGCGTCAAGGGCACCTATTGCGGTCCCCAGTCGCCCGAAATGATCAGCTACGTGGCCGCTAACGCGCGCCACAGCGAATACCACTACACCGACATTCCCTTCCAGAACGCGCACTACCACGACGGCGCGCTGGGCAGTGCCGATGTCGATATCGTGCAAACGCTCAAGCAAGCCATCGCCGTATTGCAGGGCAAGACCGATCCGGCGCTCAACCCGCACAAGTTCACCAGGCGCCAGGCGCTGTTGCTGGTGGCCCACATGACCGGCGACATCCACCAGCCGCTGCACGTGGGCGCCGCCTTCGTGGGCAAGGATGGCAAGTTTGTGGTGCCCAAGGAACACCACGAGGTCGACACGGTCAACATCTTCGACGCGCGCGGCGGCAACAACCTGTTGCTCGACGACGACAAGATCACGTCCCTGTCGGCCGCCGTAATTCCCGGCGAGGCCAAGCCTTTGCCGGAGGGTATGAAGAAGTCCACCACCAAACCGTTCCACTCGTACTGGGACAGCACTGTGGTGGACTACGCCATGCGCCGCATCAGCACGCGCACGCCGGAACAGTTCGCGCAAAAGATTGTCGACGGCAAGCCGCAGGTGACCATGAACACGGGCGACCCGGCCACCTGGCCGTACCAGTGGGCCGACGATGCGCTGGCCATGTCCAAGCTGGCCTACACGGGTGTTACGGCGGGCAAGATCGCCGCCCAGACCAGCAAGAAAGGCGAGGTGTATTACACCTTCACGCTGGACACCACGCCCGACTATCCGGTGCCCAGTTCCGCGCTGGCGCGCACCCAGCTGATCAAGGGTGGTTACCACCTGGCCGGCTTGCTCAAGGCGATCTGGCCGTAAGCGCAGCGCGTGCCGGGCCGGCGCCGCCATCGACTAGCGCCTAGCCCGGTTGACGCATCGCCTCACACTGCGGATACTTCCTGTGGAAAGTGACTCGGTCAGAGAGGCGCATGGAAGCAATCTCAACCATGGTACGGGAACGCTGGCGATGGTTGGGCGCAGCGCTTGCCACGCCCGCTGCCGGCGTTCAAAGCGGCCGGCCCGATCCCATCGGCACCGTGCCCGCGGAGGCGCGATGAGCCGGCTGCGGCCGCTGTGGCGCTGGCTGGAGCGGCGCGCCGCCGGCACCATCCGCCGTCAGATCACGCTCGGTTTCGTGGTGGCGACCAGCATGGTCATGCTGGCGTTCGGCTACACCATGCTGGAGCACCAGAGCCGCTACCTGATGATCTTGGGCAACCGCGGCGCCCAAGACCTGGCGCATGCGGTGGCGGTTGGCAGCGCAGGGTGGCTGGCGGCCGACGACACGGCGCGCCTGCGCACCGAATTGCGCGCCATGGTGCGTCACCAGAATGTGCGCTATGCCTACGTGCTGCGGCCCGACGGGCGGCTGGTCGCCGGATTCAGCGGGGAGGGCGCGGACATTCCGTCGGATCTGATGGCCGATGCGCCCACGGGCGAATTGAGCGGCCAGCTGTCGGGCGAACGCGTGTTCCAGGCGCTGCAGTCGAGCCGCCCGCCGGCGCCGCTGGTGCTCAGCGCCGATGAGCAGCGTGTCGATGTTGCGGAGCCGGTGTTTTTAAACGGCCGGCATATCGGCTGGGTGCGCATCGGCTGGCAGCGCACCATGGCCGCGGCCAATCTGGCGGCCATCGAGCAGCGCGGGTTTATGCTGGCCGGGATCGCGCTCGCCTTCGCCGTGCTGTCGGCCCTGATCATTTCGTCGGGCCTGACGCGCGGGCTGCGCCAGCTCATGAGCGTGGCCGACGCCGTGCACCGGGGCCAGCACAACGTGCGCGCCCAGCTCGGCCGCTCCGACGAAATCGGCAAGCTCGCCTGCGCCATGAACGCCATGCTCGACGCGCTGGCCGCGTCGGAGCAGGAACTGCTGGCCACCGAAAGCGAAATCCGCAATCTGGCCTTTTACGATCCGCTGACGCACCTGCCCAATCGCCGCCTGCTGCTGGAGCGCCTGCGCCACGCACTGGCCAACCCCGGCCGCGCCGAGCGGGCCGGGGCCTTGCTGTTCATCGACCTGGATAACTTCAAGACGCTCAACGACACACTGGGCCACGACATGGGGGACCTGCTGCTGCAGCAGGTGGCGCAGCGGCTGTCGCAGTGCACCCGCGAAGGGGATACCGTGGCGCGCCTTGGCGGCGATGAATTCGTGGTCATGCTCGAAGCGCTGGCGCGCGACCTGGCCGGGGCGGGCGAACAGGCGCTGCTGATCGGCGAAAAAATCCTGCGCACGCTGAACGAGCCCTACGTGCTGGAAGAGGCCCAGCACCAGGGCAGCGCCAGTATCGGCATCGCCCTGTTCGAGCACCGCCACCAGCGCATCGAAGAGCTGATGAAGCGCGCCGACCTGGCCATGTACAACGCTAAGGCGGCCGGGCGCAATACGCTGCGTTTTTTCGACCCGCGCATGCAGACCGTGGTGACCCAGCGCGCCGCGATGGAGCGCGACTTGCGCGACGGCCTGCGCGAAGAGCTGTTCCAGCTGTACTACCAGTCGCAGCGCGATCACGAAGGGCGCGTCACCGGCGCCGAAGTGCTGCTGCGCTGGCATCACCCGCAGCGCGGCCTGGTGCACCCCAACGAATTCATTCCGCTGACCGAGGAAACCGGCTTGATCATCCCGTTGGGACTATGGGTGCTGACCGGTGCCTGCCACCAGCTGGCCGCCTGGGGCGGCGGCGCCGACACGGCCCACCTGACCATCGCGGTCAACATCAGCGTGCGCCAGTTTCGCCAGCCCGAATTCGTCAGCCAGGTGCTGACGGTGCTGAAGGAAACCGGCGCCAACCCGGGCCGGCTGCGGCTGGAGCTGACGGAAAGCCTGCTGCTGGACGAGGCCGAGCCGATCATCGAAAAAATGCAGGCGCTCAAGTCGCGCGGAGTCGGCTTCGCGCTGGACGACTTTGGCACCGGCTACTCGTCGCTGTCGTACCTGAAGCGCTTGCCGCTGGACCGGCTCAAGATCGACCAGTCGTTCGTACGCGATCTGACCACCGATCCGAACGATGCGGCAATTGCGAGTACCATTCTGGCATTGGCCCATCATATGAATCTGGACGTGATTGCCGAAGGCGTGGAGACGCCGGAGCAATGCGACTTTTTAAAATCGATCGGCTGCCGGGCGTTTCAGGGTTATCTGTTCGGCCGCCCTGTGCCATTGCCACAATTCGAACAACTGCTGTCAACGTTAAGGACGCCCGCATGAACCTGATTTGCCGCAGTCTCCGTGCACGCATGGCTGTCAGCGCGGCCGTGCTGGCCTGCGCCGCTACTGCCACCGCCACCACCGCCGCCACTGCTGCGACCACTGCCGCCGCCCCCTCCGCCAGCGAAGCGGGGCTGCCGCTGTGGGAAGTCGGCGTGATCGGCGGTGCGGTGCGCACGCCTGCCTATCCGGGCGCGCAGGAGAGCGTGTCGCGCGCGCTGGCGCTGCCGTTCTTCATCTACCGGGGCGAAGTGTTCCGCGCCGACCAGTCGGGCATCAACGCGCGCCTGCTGCGCAGCGACGTGCTGGAACTGGACATCGGACTGGCCGCATCGCTGCCATCGCGCTCGGACGACGTGGCGGCGCGAAGCGGCATGCAGGATCTGGGCACGCTGGTGGAATTCGGTCCCCGCATCAAGTGGCGGATTGCCGATCTGAGTCCCAACAGCCGCTTGCGCTTCGATCTGCCGCTGCGGGCCGTGCTCGAACTGCGCTCCGGCGTGCGCACGCAGGGCTGGACCCTGGAGCCGCGCTTCGTGTACGAGATGCGCGGGCCGCAGGGGCGCTGGACGTTCGATGCGCAAGCGGGGCTAGTGGCGGGAGACCGCAAGGTCAATGCGTATTTTTATGAGGTGAGGCCGGAAGAGGCGACCGTTTCCCGGCCAACGTACCACGCGCAGTCGGGGCTGATGCTGACGCGGGTAGGGGTGAGCGGCTCGCGCATGCTGGGCGACGATTTACGGTTATTCGGCTTCGCCCGCTACGACAGCTACGCCAACGGCGCCAACCGCGACAGCCCGCTGGTGAAGCGCGAGACGGGGACGTCGGTGGGGTTTGGCGTGGCGTGGACGATTCACCGCTCGGCGCGCAGAGCGAGTGCCAGTACGCCGCTGTAAATGTCCGGTAACCGTTACAGCGTGAGCCGTTGCCCTCGCGTAGGCGAGGGCAACGGTTTTGAGGGTAAGGTACGAACTATTTTCGCGGCAGCGCGACGAAAACTACCCTACCGCGACTTCACAAACGGCTTACCAATCGCCTTCGGCGCCACCGACTTGGCCATGAACCCGGCCAGCACGATCACCGTGACCACATACGGAATCATCTGAATCAGCGACCCCGGAATACGCCCGACCCCGGGCAGCTCCACACCCTCGATCTGAATCTGCACGGCGCTGAAGAAGCCGAACATCAGGCATCCCAGCGCCGTGTACAGCGGCCGCCAGTTACCGAACACCAGCGCCGTCAGCGCCAGGTAACCGGCGCCGGCCGACATGTCGCGCAAGAAGAACCCGCTTTGCACGATGGCCAGATACGCGCCCGAAAATGAACACAACACCCCCGCCACCAGCATGGCCAGATAGCGCGTGGTCTCCACGCTCACGCCTGCCGCATCGGCCGCATGGGGATTCTCGCCGCAGGCGCGCAGGCGCAAGCCGAAGCGGCTGTGATAGATCACCCAGTGCACCAGCGGAATGAGCAGAAACGCCAGATACACCAGCGCCGTATGCCCGCCGATCACATTCCCGTACAGCCAGCCGATGAACGGCACGTCGGCCAGCGCCGCCGTACCCGGCAGGATAATCTCGGTTAGGCGCGCCGTGCCCAGGTCGGGCGTGCGCCCGCCTTGCTGATAGAAGAACTGCGCCAGCACGAACGTCAAGCCGCTCATGGCGATATTGATGGCGATGCCGCCCACCAGCTGGTTACCCTTTTGCGTGATGCTGACAAAGCCTTGCAGCAGCGCCAGCGCCACCGACACGGCCATGCCGGCGGCCACGCCATACCACGGGTTCTGCGTGGTGAACGCCACCGCCGCCGAGGCGAACGCGCTGGCGAGGATCTTGCCTTCTAGCGCCAGGTCGATCACGCCGCTGCGTTCGGCGAACAGGCCGGCCATGGCCGCGAAAATCAGGACCGGCGCATTGCGGATGGTCGATACCACGATGCTGGTCAGCTGCAGGTCTTCAAGCATCGCTTATCCTTTGCGCGGCGCGCCGCCGCCAAGATTGATCAACCGCAGCAGGGCCGGGGCGTACAAGTTTTCCATCGCACCGCAGAACAGGATGATCAGGCCCTGGATGAAGATGAAGGTCTCTTGCGGGATGTTCGGTTTTTCCAGCGACAGGTCGAAGCCGCCCTGGATCAGCGCCCCGAACAGCACGCTGGACAAGAAGATACCGACCGGATGCTGGCGTCCCATCAGCGCGATCGCAATGCCGATAAAGCCCGCGCCTGCCGGGAAGTTCAGACTCAGGTAATGGGTCGAACCCATGATCGAATTGACCGCGCCCAGGCCCGCCAGCGCGCCCGAGATCAGCATCGCCACGATGATGGTGCCGGAAATCGAGATGCCCGCGTAATGCGCCGCGTGAGCGTTCAGGCCGGCCGCGCGCAGCTGATAGCCCCAGGCCGAACGCCAGACCATCATGCCGTAGATGGCCAGCGCAACGATCGCAATCAGGAACGACACGTTCAGCGGCGTGTCGCCCAGCGCAGGCAGCCACTCGCTCAGGCGCGGCATGGCGCCGGCATCGGAAAACACCCGGCTGGCCGGATTCTGCTGGCCTTCCGGTATCAGGTATTTGACGATGATAAAGTTCATCAGGCTGGCGGCGATGAAGTTGAACATGATCGTGGTCACCACCACATGGCTGCCCCGTTTCGCTTGCAGGTAGCCTGGAATGAAGGCCCAGCCGGCGCCGAACAGCGCCGCGCCTATCATCGCCGCGGGGATCAGCAACAAGCCGGGCAGGGAGCTGTCCAGCCACAGCATGACCAGCGTCAGGCCAAGGCCGCCCACGTACAGCTGACCCTCGCTGCCGATGTTAAACAGGCCCGCCTTCATGGCGATCGACACCGACAGGCCGGTAAAGATGAAGGTGCTGGCGTAGAACAGCGTGTACGACAAGCCTTCCGGATTGATGACGGCGCTGTTGATCAGAATCGTGAGCGACTCGACCGGGCTTTCGCCCAGCAGGTGGATCACCAGCGCGGCCACCAGCAAGGCCGACAGCAAATTCAGGACGGGCAGGACGAACGCGGTCGCCCAGCGTGGCAGTTCAGTGGTTCTCATGCTGGCGCTTTCATGCGGTTCACGATTTGTGCATCCCGCCCATCATCAGGCCGATGCGGGTGGTGTCGTATTCGTCGATCTTCAATTCGCCCGTGATGCGGCCGCCCGACATGACGATGATGCGGTCGGCCAGCGCCCGCACTTCCTCCAGTTCGACCGACACCAGCAGGATGGCCACGCCGGCGTCGCGCAGCTTGAGCAGCTCGGTGTGGATGCTTTCGATGGTGCCGATGTCCACGCCGCGGGTAGGCTGGCCGACCAGCATCAGCTTCGGCTGGGCCGACACTTCGCGCGCGATCACCACCTTTTGCTGGTTGCCGCCCGAGAGCAGGCCGATACGCAGGTCCGGATTGGCCGGACGCACGTCGAACGTGCGCAGCAGCGTGGCGCAGCGCGCCGCGATGGCCGGCAGGTCCAGCAGGCCAAAGCGGTTCTTGACGCGCTTCTGGTAGCCGAACACGGTGTTCTGCATGACCGAGTAATCCTTGATGACGCCGTCGCGCAGGCGGTCTTCCGGCACATGGCCGATACCCAGGTCGCGGAACACGGCCGGCAGACCATCGGCGTCGCTGCGGCCCGCATACGGCAGCGCGCGTCCCAGCAGGGCCACCTTGCCGCCGCTGGGCAGGCGCATGCCCGACAAAATTTCCATCAACTCGCTCTGGCCGTTGCCCGACACGCCGGCGATGGCGACGATCTCGCCCGCATGCAGCGTCAAGTCGATATCGGCCAACTGGCGCACGCCGGCCTTGTCCTGCAGCTGCAAGCCTTCGACCTTGAGCACCGCTTCGCCGGGCGCGTACGGCGCGCGCGGCAGAAAGCCCTGCAGCGGGCGGCCCACCATCAGGTTGGCCAGTTCTTCCTTGGTGGTGGCGGCGGTGGTCACGGCGCCGGCCACGCGGCCCGCGCGCATCACCGTCACCTGGTCGGTGATCTCCATGATCTCGCCCAGCTTGTGGGTGATCAGGATGATGGTCTTGCCCTGTTCGCGGAACAGCCGCAGGATTTCGAACAGCGACGCCGTCTCCTGCGCCGTCAGCACGGCGGTCGGCTCGTCCAGGATCAGGATGTCGGCGCTGCGGTAGATCTGCTTGAGGATTTCCACGCGCTGCTGGGCGCCCACGGACAGGCTGTCGATGCGCGCCAGCGGGTCGACGTCGAGCCGGTAGCGCGCGCAGATCTCGCGCAGCTTGGCTTCCACGCCGGCCCGGGTGGAGGCCAGCCGCACGGCCCCTTCGGAGCCGAGCATGACGTTATCGAGTACGGTGAAATTCTCGACCAGCATGAAGTGCTGGTGCACCATGCCGATGCCCAGCGCGATGGCCTCGTGGCTGGTGCGGATATTGCGCCGCTGCCCGTCGATCAGCAGCTCGCCGCTGTCGGCCCGGTAGTAGCCGTACAGGATACTCATCAGGGTCGACTTGCCGGCGCCGTTCTCGCCGATCACGCCGTGGATCGAGCCCTTGGCGATCGAAAAGCTGACGTCAGCGTTCGCCTGTACCGCCCCGAAGGCTTTGCATACGTTGCGAAATTCTACGGCTGGCTGCATGGGAAGGGCGCTTCAAAGGTTGAATTTAAAGTTTGATTTCAAAGGTTGATTTTAAAAGCGCGCCGGACCGGCAAAAGCCGGCGCGGCGCGCTGTCACAACACTAAGGTACGGCTAACCGATACGGCTTACACCGGGCACGAGCTGCCGGCGCGGTAGTCGACGACCTTGACCTTGCCGTTGATGATATTGGTCTTGGCTTCGTTGACGCGCTTTTCGATTTCGGGCGTAACGACGGCGCGGTTATCCTTGTCCAGCACCCAGTCCACGCCGCCTTCTTTCAGGCCCTTGTGGGTGACGCCGGCTTTCCAGGTGCCGTTCTTCATCTGCATGAAGGCGTCGTAGATGGCGATGTCGACGCGCTTGACCATCGAAGTCAGCATGGTACCCGGATGCAGGTAGTTCTGGTTGGAGTCGACGCCGATGGCCAGCTTGCCTTTGGCCTTGGCCGTTTGCAGCGTGCCCATGCCGGAGCCGCCGGCCACGGCGAACACCACATCGACGCCGCGGTCGAACTGCGCGCGTGCCAGTTCGCCACCCTTGGCCGGGTCGTTCCAGGCCGCGCTGGTGGTGCCGACCATGTTCTGCAGCGATTCGATTTTCGGATTGACCGACTTGGCGCCCTGGTTGTAGCCGCAGGCGAAGGCGCGGATCAGGGGAATGTCCATGCCGCCCACGAAGCCGATCTTCTTGGACTTGGACGCGATGGCCGCGGCCACGCCGACCAGGTACGAGCCTTCTTCTTCCTTGAACAGGATCGAATTGATATTGTTGCCCTTGGCGACAGCGTCGATCAGCACGAAGCGCACGTTCGGGAATTCCTGCGCGACCTTCTGCACGGCCTGGGTCTGCGAGAAGCCGACGGCGGCGATCAGGTCGAGCTTCTTGCGGGCCAGCCCGCGCAGCACCTGTTCGGCCTGCGTGTCGCTGCTGGCTTGTACTTCGATGTACGAAATCTTGGTCTCTTTCTTGAAGCGCTCGGCGCCTTCGAAAGCGGACTGGTTGAACGACTTGTCGAACTTCCCGCCGGCGTCATACACGATGCCCAGCTTGGGATCGGCGGCCGATGCGCTCGCGCTGACGAACAGCGCGGCGATGGTGAGACTGACAGTGGTCATTTTCATCAATTTTTACTCCTGGAAGATTCGCTTATTGTACCCGGCACAGCTATAGGTATTGTGTCAGGCCAAACGATATGTGCCGCTGACCGTTGGTAAGCAGTTGTATCGGGCCGCACCCGGGTGCCGGCGGCAGCGAGGATGCCGGCGCGTGCGGGCGCGCCAGGCGCGCATCGGGATCGCCGTGCGCCTTGCGGGACGCGGTCAGCGCAGCCAGGTAAGCTGCTACTGCATTCGCGTCAACTGTGTGAGTTGGGTGGGGGGAGTGGTGCGGGATCCCGTCGATCGCAATCCCGGCGATGGTGTCAAGACGGTTGAGTGATGCGCTTGCTTCGTTCATTGCGGTCGTCCCTGGCGAACTTGTCGCGAAGTTGTCGTATTGTTGCAACAGCATCGGTGTTGTGTTTTTTACGCGTCCATTTCCAGCGGCAATGATTCATTGCCCGGAAAACTCTTAACAAGCCCCCTGTTGCGGGCCAATTCCCGACGCGTCGCCCGGGATGCTACGCCTGCGCATGCCCGGATCGCGGCCATGCGCATGGCGCAGCTTTAGAACTATGCAACATCAGCGATATGTATGGCAAATACGATTTTATTTGCATATTTATACGTTGATCATATAAGTTGAAATGACGCACATATTGGTGTTTGGTCATTTTTTTCATGCTACGATTTCTGGTCTTTTGCAGTGCACAAAACAGCCAAAAGCGCGCGCACGCACTTGTTATCACCCATCGACCAATAGGGAACCGCATAATGTCCAGCCTCACCTCCACCCGTCCCACCCTGACCACCCTTCGCCGCCGCATCGTGGCCTTGTCCATCGCCGCCGCGTTTCCCCTGCAAGGCGCCATCGCCCAGGAAGCCGCACCCGAAGTCAAAGCCCAGCCAGGCCAGCTTGAGACCATTATCGTGACCGCGCAGCGCCGCTCCGAGAACATCAAGGACGTGCCGATGGCGATCACCACGCTGAAAGGCGAGCGCGTCGATGTGCTCACCGCCGGCGGCCAGGACATCCGCTTCCTGTCGGGCCGCGCGCCCAGCCTGACCATCGAGTCGGACTACGGCCGTTCGTTCCCGCGCTTTTACATCCGTGGCCAGGGCAATACCGACTTCGACCTGAACGCCTCGCAGCCGGTCGGCCTGGTGGTCGACGACATCGTGCAGGAAAGCCCGATGCTCAAGGGCTTCCCGGTGTTCGACGTGGACCAGATCGAAGTGCTGCGCGGCCCCCAGGGCACCCTGTTCGGCCGGAACTCGCCGGCTGGCGTGATCAAGTTCGACTCCGTCAAGCCGGTGTTCAAGACCGAAGGCTATGCCAGCATCGGCTTCGGCACCGACGGCCTGCTCAACGTGGAAGGCGCGTACAACCTGCCGATCAGCGAGACCGTGGCCGCGCGCCTGTCGATCCAGTCGCAGAACCGCGACGACCGCGTGCACAACCCGCGCGCCACGGGCACCAAGGATTTCGAAGGCTACAAGGACAACGCCGCGCGCCTGCAGGTGCTGTACAAGCCGCACAGCAAATTCAGCGCCCTGTTCAACGTGCATGCGCGCGACATGGACGGCAGCGCCACGCTGTTCCGCGCCAATATCCTGAAAAAGGGCACCAATGAACTGGTCGACAACTTCGACTACGACAGCTACCCGACCGACGGCATCAACGAGCAGCGCCTGAAAACCAAGGGCGCCAACGCGCGCCTGCGCTGGGACCTGGACGGCATCACGCTGCACTCGATCACCGGCTATGAGTCGGCCGACTTCTACAGCCGCGCCGACGTCGATGGCGGCTACGGCGCCGCTTTCCTGGGCAATAACGCCGCCGGCCAGCCGAACTACGGCCCCGGCTTCATTCCGTTTCCGGTCGAGACGGCCGACGTGCTGCCGGACCACAAGCAGCTGACCCAGGAATTCCGCGTCGAGTCGAACACCAAGGGCCCGCTGCAGTGGATCGCCGGCCTGTTCTACTTCGATGAGCACATCCAGATCGACAGCATCAGCTTCGACTCGTTCGCGCCGGGTAACCCGCAGAATCCGTTCTATGCGACCCAGATCCAGGACACCCGCTCGTATGCGGCGTTCGGTTCGCTGAACTACACCGTCAGCGACAAGCTGAAACTGCGCGGCGGCCTGCGCTACACCAGCGACAAGAAGGACTTCTCGGCCAAGCGCGTCGAAGCGACGACGTCCGGTCCTTTCGTCATCAACAACAAGTCGAACAACGTCAGCGGCGACATCAGCGGCACCTATGCGCTCACCGCCGACACCAACCTGTTCGCCCGCGTGGCCAGCGGCTACCGCGCGCCGTCCATGCAGGGCCGCCTGAACGGCCTGGGCGACCGTCCATCGTTCGCCGATGCCGAAAAAGCGCTGTCGTTCGAAGCCGGCGTCAAGCAGGACCTGTTCGACAAGCGCGCGCGTCTGGCGGCCACGGTGTTCCAGTATCGCGTCAAGGACAAGCAGCTCACCGCCGGTTCGGGCCCGATCAACATGAATGAGCTGATCAACGCCGAGAAGGTGACGGGGCAGGGCGTGGAGCTGGACTTCCAGGCCATCCTGACCGATTCGCTGCGCATGACCTTGGGCGCGAGCTACAACGACACCGAGATCAAGGATGGCGCGCTGTACGTGCAGACCTGCGGTAACCAGCCGAACACCAATGATGTAGCGGGCTGCACCCCGGTCGGCACGCCGGGTCCGTTCCCGTTCACCCAGAAGCTCGACGGCCACGATCTGCCGCGCGCGCCGCGCGTGCAGGGTAACTTCACCTTGCGTTACAGCGTGCCGGTAGCCGATGGCGAGTTCTACGCCTACACCGACTGGTCGTACCGCAGCACGTACCACATGTTCCTCGACCAGGCGGTCGAGTACAAGGCCAAGTCGCTGGTCGAAGGCGGCCTGCGTGTGGGTTACAAGTGGAGTAACTACGAAGTGGCGCTGTATGGCCGCAACATCACCGACGAAGTGCAGGCAGTGGCGGCGATCGCGTTCGACAACCTGACCGGCATCACCAATGAACCGCGTACGGTGGGTGTGCAGTTCAGGGCGAACTTCTAAGTGGGTGTGGCGCCTAAGGCGCCCTTTAAATGAGGGCGCTGCGGCGCCCTTTTTTGCGTGAGGGCGCTGCGGCGCCTTACTTACCACCAGAGTGAATGGCGTCGTCCTCGCGCAGGCGAGGATCCAGAGCACGCATGAACGGTAGCGGCTCAAGCGAGACGAGTTGGCTTCGCGAAGGTGCTATGGGCCCTCGCCTTCGCGAGGGTGACAGTTTCGCGGTTGGTGGGGGAAGGTTACGGCGCCGGCGGATTCAGAATATTGAGAAACGCCCTGACCACCGGCGCATCATCCTGCGTCGTGTAGGTGATATACAAATTGGCCGACGGCGGATCCGTCTTGATCGGCAAGAACACCACCCCGGGCCAGCCGATGCGGCTGGTCGTCTCGGGCATCAACGTCACGCCCAATCCCGCACCCACCATGGCCAGCAAGGTCTGCGGCTCGTTCGCCTCCTGAAAAATCTCCGGCTGAAAGCCCGCATCCACGCAGCACTGGATCAGATAGCGCGGGAACGCCGACTTGTCCAGGGCCAGCGTCAGCATGGGCTCCTGCGCGATGTCGGTCAGCTCGATGTAGGGCAGCTTGGCCAGCGGATGATGTTCGTTGATGGCCACGCACACGTTCTCGCGGAAGCACAGCTCCTGGCGCAGGTTGTCGTGTTTGAGTTCGTCTTCGTTCAGCTTGGGCTCGCGCCAGAAGCCCACGTCGATCTGCTTGGCGCGCAGCGCGTCGTACTGCACGTTCGGTCCCTGCTCGTGCAAGGTCCAGGTCACGCGCGGGAACTTGGTCTGGAATTCTTCCAGCAGGCTGGGAATCGGACCCCACATGGCCGAACCGACGATACCCACGCGCAGCCGGCCCACTTCGCCGCGGTCGATCTGGCGGATCGTGTCGATCGTCATGCGCATCTTGGCCAGCAGGTCGGTCGCTTCGCCCATCAGCGCCTTGCCGGCCACGGTCAGCTCGAACGTGCGCGTGGTGCGGGCAAACAGCTTGACTCCCAGCTCGCTTTCCAGCTTCATGATCTGCTGGCTTAGGGGCGGCTGCGAGATGTGCAGGCGTTCGGCCGCGCGCGAGAAGCTTTTCTCCTCGGCGACGGCCAGAAAATACTTGAGCTGCTTGAGATCGATCGACATGGTGATCCTGCGCGTCAGCCCTGCGGCCGCGAAGCCGGGTGGGCGCCCAGCGCCACCGCCAGCTGCGCGCCGATCAGCGCATTGTGCTTGACCAGCGCGATGTTGGTGGCCAGGCTGCGCCCGCCGCTCAGTTCCACGATCCGCTTGAGCAGAAATGGCGTGATCGCCTTGCCGGCGATGCCGCCGGCCTTGGCATCGGCCAGCGCCGAGTCGATGATCGTGTCGATCTGGTTCTGCGGCATGGCGGCGCCAGCCGGCACCGGATTGCCGATCACCACGCCGCCGGACAGGCCCAGCTCCCACTTGGTGCGGATGAACGCCGCCTGTTCGGCCGCGCCGTCGATCCGGAAGTCGGCCGCGTAACCGCTCTCGCGCGTAAAGAAGGCTGGAAAGCCGGCCTGGCCTACGCTGATCACCGGCACGCCGTGCGTTTCCAGGTATTCGAGCGTCAGGCCGATGTCGAGGATCGACTTGACGCCGGCGCACACCACCGCCACGTCGGTCTGCGCCAGCTCCTGCAGGTCCGCCGAGATGTCGAAACTGGTTTCCGCGCCGCGGTGCACGCCGCCCAGGCCGCCCGTGACGAACACCTCGATGCCGGCCAGGCGCGCGCAGATCATGGTCGCGGCCACGGTGGTGGCACCCAGGCGCTTTTGCGACAGCACGAAGGGCAGGTCGCGCCGGCTCACTTTCATGACGTCGGGCGAGGTGGCCAGCAGCTCCAGCTGGTCGCTGGATAAGCCAATGCAGATCTGCCCGCCGATAATGGCGATGGTGGCCGGCACCGCACCCGCGTCGCGGATGATCTGTTCGACCTCGTTGGCCATGGCCACGTTCTGGGGATACGGCATGCCGTGCGAGATGATGGTCGATTCCAGCGCGACGACGGGCGTGCCGGCGGCGCGGGCAGCGGCGACTTCGGGCGAGAACAGCAGAAATGGGTGCATGCTTACTCCTGTGGCGCAGCGGGTGGGTAGTCCGGCAGGTAGTCCGGTGCCGGGTCGGGCATGCCGAAGCCGCTCTCGAAGCCATGCAGATCGGACAGCGCATCCGGATCGAGGTCGGGACACACCGTCGATTCCGACTCCAGCGTCATGGCCGACAGGCGCAAGCCGCGTTTGCAGGCCAGCAGCATATCGTCGCTGCCCTGGAACAGCGACCAGCACACGGCCGCGGCAAAGGCGTCGCCGGCGCCGGTCACGTCGCGGATCTGCGCCGGCGGCGCGTCCAGGTGGGCCACCCCGACAGGCGTGCTGTAAATGACGCCGGTGCCGCCGCGCGTGATGATGATGTCGCGTACGCCCTGGTCCTTCAGTTCGCGGCAGGCGGCGGTAAAGTCGTCGTCGGTCACGAGCGCGCGGCCCACGCGGGTTTCCAGCTCGCCCTGATTGAGTATCAACAGGCGCAGGCCGCGCAGGTCGTCGGGCAGGTGCGCCATCTTCGGCTGCGATACGGCCACGATCACCATCGGCACCGCGTCGCGCGCGGCATCCTGCAGCAGTGCGGTCAGGGTGTCGCGCGGCAGGTTCATGTCGGCCACGGTCAGCGCGCCGCTGGCCCGCTGAGGCGCGCGGCTGGCCATGAAGTCGGGAGTCAGTTCGTCGTACAGCGCCATGTCGGCCAGCGCCACCAGCATCTCGCCGTGGTCGTCCAGCACCGCTGTATAAGTACCGCTGCAGCAGGATGTCAGGCGCAGCGTGCCGCGCGTGTCGATGCCGGCCGCTTCCGCATGCTGCAGCAGCGCGCGTCCGGAAGAGTCGTCGCCGATGGCCGTGATCAGCGCCACCGGCAGTCCGAGGCGGGCCAGGTTCTCGGCGATGTTGCGCGCCACGCCGCCGAACGATTCGTCCTGGCGCGCCGGATTCGAGGTGCCCATCTTGATGGTGGCGTTGGAGCGCAGCTTGCGGTCCAGGTTGGCCGCACCCAGGCAGACCACGGGGCGATTGTCCGGCAGGACGTAGGCGCGGCCCAGCAGGCGGCGCTCGCGAATCAGGCCAGCGATGTAGCCGGCCACGGCCGAGCGCGACAGGCGCAGCTGCACGGCCAGGTCTTGCTGGGAGATGAACGGGTTCGCCCGGATCAGCTCGTACAACTGGTCTTTTTTCGAGAGTTCGGTCACGGGTGGCATTCTGTTGAACAATTGTTTTTGATCTTAGACATTTGTTTTTATTATGTCAATCAACTGATGACCAAAGGGAATTTTTTCGTAAGTACATGAGGCAAAAATGAGACGGTCCATTTATATCTTCGTCATATAAATTGACAAGAAAAATGGTATTTGCCGAACATATCGACGTTCATGCATAGTTATAATAAGTAGCACATGACCTGGATCTGTTGCGCCTGCGCATGCGTTCTTCGGTACTCCGGCGCGGCAACATGCCAGTGCTGAGCTTCATTGTTCAAGCTTGGTTATTGTTCAAGCCTGTTTACTCACTTTTACTCGCTTTGTGCGCGTACGCCGCGTTTTCATGACGCCGGATTTTCACGACGATTCATTGCGCCCATTAATTAAGCCGATTCATACAGCCGATTCTGCATAGGAAATCTCATGGTCACCAACACCCCATTCGAAGCTGCCGAGTTGATCCGGTCACGCATGCCCGGTTTCGCGCCACGCGTCGCCATGATTCTGGGTTCCGGCCTGGGCGTGCTGGCCGAGCAGATGAGCGACGCGGTGACCATCGGCTTCGACGAGTTGCCGGGTTTCCCAATCAGCACCGTGCACGGCCATGCCGGCGAACTGGTCATGGGCACGCTGGCCGGCGTCTCGGTGGTGTGCATGAAGGGCCGCGGCCACTTCTACGAGGGCTACGGCATGGGCGTCATGACCAGCGCCGTGCGCACCCTCAAGCTGCTCGGCTGCGAGATGCTGTTCGTGACCAATGCCGCCGGTTCCTTGCGCCCTGAAGTCGATGCGGGCAGCCTGGTGGCGCTGTCGGACCACATCAACTTCATGCCCGGTACGCCGCTGATCGGCCCCAACGACGACCGCTTCGGCCCGCGCTTTTTCAGCATGGCCAACGCCTACGACAGCGAGATCCGCGCGCAGGTGCTGGGCGTGGCCGCGGCCAAGGGTATCACGCTGCACGAAGGCGTGTTCATCGCCTACCCGGGCCCGAACTTTGAAACCGCCGCCGAGATCCGCGCCATGGCGCGCCTGGGCGCCGACGTGGTCGGCATGTCGGTGGTGCCGGAAGTGGTGTCGGCGCGCCACTGCGGCCTGAAAGTGACCTGCGTGTCGGTGATCACCAACCTGGCCGAAGGCATGTCGCCGTTCCCCCTGTCGCACGAGCAGACGCTCAAGTACGCCGCCATCGGCGCCAAGGATCTGGTGACGCTGATCCTGGCCTACCTCGAACAACTGGCCGGCACGCCGACCGACGCCTGATCCGGTGCGCGACATCGTACGTGATCCGGTGCGCGGCACAGCGCGCCGGATTGGCCTACACTGTTCCGACCCTGTCCCTTGCAGCTCTTCCTATTCGACTATAAGGATGCCCCATGTCCCGCGCATTCATACTCCTGCTTGATTCCTTCGGCCTGGGCGCCACCCCCGACGCCGCCGCGTTCGGCGACGTCGGCGCCGACACCTTCGGCCACATCGCCGCATGGGCGGCCGGCCACGGCAAACCACTCAGCCTGCCCAACCTCGAAGGCCTGGGCCTGGCAGCGGCCGCCCAGGCGGCCAGCGGCAAGTGGGCCGACGGGTTTGCGCAGCGCGACGGCTTCACCGGCGCGTACGGCGCCGCGCGCGAGCGCTCCACCGGCAAGGACACCCAAAGCGGCCACTGGGAAATCGCCGGCGTGCCGGTCGAATTCGACTGGGGGTACTTCCCCCGCACGGTGCCGTCGTTCCCGGCCGAGCTGACCGAGCGCCTGCAGGCACTGACCGGCGTGAACGGCTGGCTGGGCAACTGCCACGCCTCCGGCACCGAGATCATCAACAAGCACGGCGACGAGCATGTCGCCAGCGGCAAAGTGATCATCTACACCTCGGCCGACTCGGTCATGCAGATCGCCGCGCACGAAGAGCACTTCGGCCTGGAACGCCTGTTCGCGGTGTGCGAAGAAGCTTTCAAGCTGGTCCAGCCCTACAACATCGGCCGCGTGATCGCGCGCCCGTTCCTGGGCGAGAACGGCCACTATCGCCGCACCAGCAACCGCCACGACTACGCCGTCGCGCCGCCGGCGCCGACCCTGCTCGATCACGTCAAGAACGAGGGCGGGGAAGTCATCGGTCTGGGTAAGATCAGCGACATCTTCGCCGCGCAGGGCATCTCGCGCGTGGTCAAGGGCGTCGACAACATGGCCCTGTTCGACCGCCTGCTCGAAGTGACGGACCAGGCGGGCGACAAGTCGCTCACGTTCGTCAACTTCGTCGACTTCGACCAGTCGTTCGGCCACCGCCGCGACATCGCCGGCTACGCCAACGCGCTGCAGCAGCTCGACGCGCGCCTGCCCGAGTTCATCGCGCGCATGCAGCCGGGCGACCTGGCCGTGATCACCGCCGACCACGGGTGCGACCCCAGCTGGCCCGGCTCCGACCACACCCGCGAACACATTCCGGTGCTGTTCTTCGGCCCGGGCCTGGCGCCGCGCGCGCTGCCGATCGCCGAGACGTTCTCCGACATCGGCGCCACGCTGGCCGGGCACCTGGGCGTTACTCCACTTTCCAACGGGACCAGTCTGTTATGAAGCACGCAGAAAGCCACATCTTGAGTCACAGCGCCGCCTTCGAGCGCAACGAGCCGTACGGCCTCGATCTGGGTTGGGTCAACCAGATCAAGGTCAACCGCAACGCCGCCGACCGCCGCGCCGCCAGTCTGGCCAACCGCCGCACCGTCAAGAAGGAATACCAGGCCGCCTGGCTGATCAAGGCGCTGCAGTGCATCGACCTGACCACCCTGGGCGGCGACGACACCCCGGGCCGGGTCGAGCGCCTGTGCATGAAGGCCTTGCGCCCGTTGCGCGCCGACCTGATGCAAGCGCTGGGCGTGCAGAACCTGACCACGGGCGCGGTCTGCGTGTACCACGAGATGATCGCGCCGGCCACCGAGGTGTTAAAAGGCCGTCTGCCCATCGCAGCGGTATCGACCGCGTTCCCGGCCGGTCTGGCCAGCATGGAAACCAAGGTGCGCGAGATCGAACTGTCGGTGGCCGCGGGTGCGACCGAGATCGACATCGTCATCACGCGCCAGCACGTATTGACCGGTAACTGGCAGGCGCTGTACGACGAAATGGTGGCTTACCGCGAAGCGTGCGGCGAAGCCCATGTCAAGGCGATTCTGGCCACGGGCGACCTGGTCACGCTGGAAAACGTGGCCAAGGCTTCGTGGGTGTGCATGATGGCCGGCTCCGACTTCATCAAGACGTCCACCGGCAAGGAAGGCGTCAATGCCACCATCCCGGTCGCGCTGACGATGGTGCGCGCGATCCGCGAGTACCACGACATGACGGGCTTTCAGGTCGGCTTCAAGCCGGCCGGTGGCGTGGCCACGGCCAAGGGAGCGCTGCAGTACCTGACCCTGATGAAGGAAGAACTGGGCCGCGACTGGCTGGAACCGCACCTGTTCCGCATCGGCGCATCGAGCCTGCTGACCGACATCGAGCGCCAGCTCGAACACTACGTCACCGGTAACTACTCGGCCGGCCACCGCCACGCGCAGCCGTAACGCCAGCAGGCCCACAGCACGCCATCATCACGCCACCACGGATTCGTTATGCCCACTATTCAAGAGATTTTGCAGACCATGGACTACGGCCCAGCACCCGAGAGCACCAAAGAAGCGCAGGCGTGGCTGGAGCGGCACGAGCGCCGCTTCGGCCTGTTCATCGATAACGCATGGAGCGCGCCGGCGGCCTCCTTCGCGTCGACCAACCCTGCCGATGGCAAGGAACTGGCGCAGATCACCCAGGCCACCAGCGCCGACGTCGACCGCGCCGTGGCGGCCGCGCGCAGCGCGCAGCCGGGCTGGGTGGCACTCGGTGGTCACGGCCGCGCGCGCATCCTGTACGCGCTGGCGCGGCTGCTGCAAAAGCACGCGCGCCTGTTCGCCGTGATCGAAACGCTCGACAACGGCAAGACCATCCGCGAAACGCGCGACGCCGATCTGCCGCTGGCCGCGCGCCACTTTTATCACCACGCCGGCTGGGCCCAGCTGCAAGCCGAAGAATTCGCCGACTACCGCGCCGTGGGCGTGGTGGGCCAGATCGTGCCGTGGAATTTCCCGCTGCTGATGCTGGCCTGGAAAATCGCGCCCGCGCTGGCCGCCGGTAACACGGTGGTGTTCAAGCCGGCCGAATTCACTTCGCTCTCGGCGCTGCTGTTTGCCGAAATCTGCCAGCAGGCCGGCGTGCCCGCCGGCGTGGTCAATATCGTCACCGGCGACGGCGCCGTGGGCGAAGCGATCGTCACCCATCCCGGCATCGACAAGCTGGCCTTTACCGGTTCCACGGAAGTGGGCCGCATCATCCGCCGCGCCACCGCCGGCAGCGGCAAGAAGCTGTCGCTGGAGCTGGGCGGCAAGTCGCCGTTCATCGTGTTCGAAGACGCCGATCTGGACGCCGCCGTCGAAGGCCTGGTCGACTCGATCTTCTTCAACCAGGGCCAGGTCTGCTGCGCCGGTTCGCGCCTGCTGGTGCAGGAGTCGGTGGAAGAGCGCGTGCTGGCCAAGCTGCGCGCGCGCATGGACAACCTGCGCCTGGGTGCGCCGACCGACAAGTCGATGGACGTGGGCGCGCTGGTCGATCCGGTGCAGCGCCAGCGCATCGAAGGCCTGGTACAAGACGCGCGCAGCGAAGGCTGCACCATATACCAGAGCGCCAATTGCGAGCTGCCGGCGGCAGGGTCCTGGTTCCCGCCGACCCTGATCACGGGCGCTTCGACGTCGGCCGGCATTGCGCAAGCCGAAGTGTTCGGCCCGGTGCTGGTGGCGATGAGCTTCCGCACCGCCGCCGAAGCGGTGCAGCTGGCGAACAATACCGTGTATGGCCTGGCTGCCTGCGTGTGGTCTGAGTCGATCAGCCTGGCGCTGGACGTGGCGCCGCAGATCAAGGCTGGTGTGGTGTGGATTAACACGGCCAATCAGTTCGATGCCGCCTGCGGTTTCGGCGGCTACCGCGAGTCCGGTTTCGGGCGCGAGGGCGGACGCGAAGGCATGCTGGAATATATGACGCCGCTGTCGGAAGACGCGCGGCCGGCGGCGCCGCTGGCGCACGTGAAAGCTGAAGTCAAGGAATCCTCCGAGTCGGGCGATCCGTTCGGCATCGACCGCACGGCCAAGCTGTACATCGGCGGCAAGCAGGCGCGCCCCGATGGCGCCTACAGCCGCGCCATCATGGGCGCCAACGGCGCCTTCCTGGCCGATATCGGCGAAGGCAGCCGCAAGGACATCCGCAATGCGGTGGAAGCGGCCCACAAGGCGTCCGGCTGGGCCAAGGCGACCTCGCACAATCGCGCGCAGGTGCTGTATTACATCGCCGAGAATCTGGCGATTCGCGCGCAGGAGTTCGCCGCGCGCCTGGCGGCCATGACGGGCGACGCGCATCCCGAGCGCGAAGTGCAGGCGGCCATCGAGCGGCTGTTTTACTACGCCGCGTGGGCCGACAAGTACGACGGTCTGGCGCACCAGCCGCCGATGCATGGCATCACCGTGGCGCTGAATGAACCGGTGGGCGTGATCGGCGTGATCTGCCCGAACGAGGCGCCGCTGCTGGGCTTTATCTCGCTGGTGGCGCCGGCGCTGGCGCTGGGTAACCGCGTCGTGGCCGTGCCTTCCGAGGCCTTTCCGCTGGCCGCCACGGACCTGTACCAGGTGCTCGACACGTCGGATTTGCCGGGCGGGGCGCTCAATATCGTCACCGGCAGCGCCGATGAACTGGCGCGCACGCTGGCTTCGCACAGCGACGTGGATGCGGTGTGGCGCCATGATGGTTCTGCCGAAGGCTGCGCGGAAGTGGAGCGGCTGTCGGCCGCGTCGCTCAAGCGCACCTGGGTGGGCGGGGCAAAGGGGCGCGACTGGTTCGACATCAAGCAGGCCGGTGGCCGCGCGGTGCTGGCGCATGCCAGCCAGGTCAAGAATGTGTGGATTCCGTACGGCGTTTGATCGCTGTAACCTGCACGGCGTTTGAGTAATGAGATAAATGCAGATCCGTCATCCCCGCTTTCGCGGGGATGACGTTAACACGGTTGCGGTGGAAGTTATTGTCTCGACTCCGATCCGCAAAATCGCCACCGAAAAAATTTAACGCATCACAAGGCAACCCATGTTTTTGACCCAAGAAATCATCCGCAAAAAACGCGACGGCAGTGCGCTCTCCGCCGAGGAAATCCAGTTCTTCGTGCGCGGGATTACCGATGGCAGCGTCACCGAAGGCCAGATCGCGGCCCTGGCCATGGCGGTCTTTTTCAAGGACATGAACATGGACGAGCGGGTGGCCTTCACCCTGGCCATGCGCGATTCCGGCCAGGTGCTCGAATGGCGCTCGCTGGAACTGCCCGGCCCCATCGTCGACAAGCACTCCACCGGTGGCGTGGGCGATGTGGTCTCGCTGATGCTCGGCCCAATGATCGCCGCCTGCGGCGGCTTCGTGCCGATGATCTCCGGGCGCGGCCTGGGCCACACCGGCGGCACGCTCGACAAGTTCGATTCCATCCCCGGCTACTGCACCGTACCCGACCCCGAACTGTTCCGCGCCGTCGTCAAGGACGTGGGCGTGGCCATCATCGGCCAGACCGCCCAGCTGGCCCCGGCCGACAAGCGCTTCTACAGCATCCGCGACACTACCGCCACGGTCGAATCGGTGGCCATGATCACCGGCTCGATCCTGTCCAAGAAGCTCTCTGCGGGACTCGACGCGCTGGTCATGGACGTGAAAGTCGGCTCCGGCGCCTTCATGCCGACCTACGATAAGTCCGTGGAACTGGCCGAGAGCATTGTCGAAGTCGGCAATGGCGCCGGCACGCGCACCTCCGCGCTGCTGACCGAAATGAACGAGTCGCTCGGCCCCGTGGCCGGCAACGCGCTGGAAGTACGCCTGGCGATGGATTACCTGACCGGCCGCTCGCGCCCGGCGCGCCTGCACGAAGTGACCATGGCCCTGTGCGCCGAAATGCTGGTGCTGGGCCGTCTGGCCACCGACGAAACGCAGGCGCGCGCCATGCTCCAGAAGGGCCTGGACTCGGGCGAAGCGGCCGAGCGCTTTGCGCGCATGGTCACGGCACTGGGCGGCCCGTCCGACCTGATCGAGCGTCCCGACGCGTACCTGGAAAAGGCGCCCATCATCGTGCCGGTGCCGGCCCTGCAGGCCGGTTACGCCAGCACTGTCGACACGCGCGGTCTGGGTCTGGCCGTGGTCAGCCTGGGTGGCGGACGCCGTCGTCCGCAAGACCCGATCGACTTCGCCGTCGGCCTGACCGGGCTGGCCGAACTGGGCGACGAAGTGGCCGTCGGCCAGCCGCTGGCGCTGGTGCACGCGCGCACCCAGGCCGCCGCCGAACAGGCGGTGCGCGAAGTGCAGGCCGCCTACCGCATCGGCGCCGAGCGCGCCGCCGCCAACCCGGCCATCTACCGCACCATCCGTCCATGACGATCCAATCACCAGCACAGAACACGCATCGGACATGTCCATGAAATACCAAAAACTGATCGCAGAAGCGGCCGCCGCGCGCGCGCTGGCGTATGCGCCTTATTCCAACTTCCAGGTGGGTGCGGCGCTCGAGTGCACGGACGGCCGCGTGTTCCGCGGCTGTAACGTGGAGAACGCCGCCTACGGCCTGACCAACTGCGCCGAGCGCACCGCGTTCTTCAGCGCTATCGCCCATGGCTACAAGCCGGGCGACTTTGCCGCGCTGGCCGTCATCGGCGCCACCGACGGGCCGATCGCCCCCTGCGGCGCCTGCCGCCAGGTGATCCTTGAACTGGGCGGCGACGAATTGCCGGTGGTGCTGACCAACCTGGCCGGCGACATCATGGAAACCACGGCGGCGCACCAGTTGCCCAACGGGTTCGGCAGCCGGGACCTGAAGAAGTAAGTGCTCAACAAGATCATCGATATCCAGGCCGCGGTGGCGATTGCGGCCAATCAGGCCGTCGCCGCCAAGGCCAGCGGCACCTTCGGCGTGGGCGGCGTGCTGCTCGACCAGCATGGCAACCTGCTGCATGCGCTGGGCAACGACGTGCTGCGCGGCGGCTTGATTTTCGATCCCACCGCGCACGGCGAACGCCAGCTGGTGGACTGGTATTTCGAACAGCAGGCGGCCGGACGCGCGCTGCCGCCCCCCTCGGAGCTGACCATCGTCACCTCGCTCGACCCCTGCGCTATGTGCACCGGGGCGATCCTGGAGGCCGGTTTCAATGTGGTGGTGGCGGCCACCGATTCGAACGCCGGCATCAACCACAACGGCGCGTTCGATTTCGCCTGCCTGCCGCTTGGCCTGCGCGATCAGGCTGCGGCGCGCTTCTACTATCCCGCCGTGCGCGGTGGCGCCACATTCGCCCGCGACAGTTCGGGCGGCCCGCCCAAGCCCTTCTTTATTGGTAAAACCATCGCCGAACCCACGCTGGCCTTGTGTTCGCTGGCGCTGGAGGCGACCTCGGTCAAGGTGCAGGCACTGCTCAATGCCGACCTGCCGCTGGACCAGATGCGCGACCCGGCCAGCCTGAACCCGGATCATCCGCTGGTGCGCCGCCTGCGCGAAGCCTGTCCGGATGCGCTGACGTACCGCTGCGCGCCGCATCAGCCCGATGCGGGCCTGGCGCCGTTCCTGCAGCGGGCCGCCGCGCTCGATAGGGAGCAGGGCGGCCAGGGCGATGCCTGCGCCTTGCTCGACATGTTCGGCAACCTGCTGCTGTGCGTGCCGGGCCGGCGCAGCGGGTCGGCCATCGCCAGCGCCTTCATGGAATGCACGCGCCAGTACGCCCAGCTGCGCTACAGCCTGATGCAGGGCCGCGACGGCGCCGCCAGCGAGGAAGTGCAGCGTTACCTGGCGCACCCCAAGGAAGGCACCTTCGTGTTCGCGCGCGGCCCGGGGCGCGACGCGGTCAGCTTCATGAACCTGGGCGCGTACGGCTCCACCATGGAGGGGCCGCTGCCGGCCAATAACCCGGCACAGTTCCAGTACGTGCTGCCTCAGCTGCCGCAGGCCGAGCTGGACGCCATGTGCGCGGCGATGCCGCCGCTGTACCGCGACATCATCCGCATCCGGCCGGTGCAGGTGGCCGATGCGGCGCTGGTGGCCGCCATGACCGCCCGGACCGCGCACGTTGCGCCCGCCGGCTGAGTCTGACCTGACACTAACCCTAACCCGGGTCGTCCAGCATGTTGGCGTCGCGCGTGAGGCGCCAGCGGCCATCGGCGCCGCGGCGCAGGATCGACAGCGTGTGGCTGTTGTGCGGCATCGGCGTGCTGCTGTGCTTGGAGATCATCGTCACCGTCAGGCGCGTGCGGCAGTAGGCCATGTCGCCGCTCACTTCGATCTCGTCGATGTCGCCGGTCGACTCGATGGCGTGATCGGCCAGCACGGCGCGCAGGTTCTGCGCGAACGCGTCGCGGCCCTGGATGGTGGGCCGGCCGGCAATCAGGAAGATCGCGTCGGGCGCCATCAGCTCCAGCACCGCGTCGATGTCGCCAGCCCGGGTGGCGGCGAGCCAGGTGTCGATCACGCCGCGGATGGCGTCGTGGTCGGCGCTCATGCCGCGCTCCGGTCGGCCTGCATCATGCCGAAGATATTCCCGTCCGGGTCCTTGACGTAGGCCAGCCAGCCGATGCCGGGCACCGCCATCTTGGGCACGCACACGCTGCCGGCGTGGCCGGCCTGGGCGCGCGCCACCGAGGCGTCGATGTCGTCGACATCGACGGTGATCACAAAGGCGTTCACGGCGGCGGCCGGATCGGGCAGGGGACCGCGGCGCGGCAGCAGCCCGCCGTTGATGCCGGGAAGATGGTCCGGGCCGGTATGGATCATCCAGTACTCGCCGCCCTCCCATTTGTTGAAGGTCCAGCCGAACAGGCCGGCGTAAAAGTCCATCAGCGCCGCCGGATTGGACGCCTGGATTTCAAAATGAACCGCGCGTGACATGGTGTTCTCCTTGTCAGGGTTGATCAGGTTCAGATATACGACAGCTCAGATGGAGAAAGGTTCGGCATTCTTGGCGTTGATGGCAAACGCGCCTATGCCAGGCCCTTTACCGGCTGCGACCGGCAGCGCCTTCACATTTGCTGGAACAGGTGCGCATGATTTCGGCTGACCTCCAGCGCGGTCGGAAAGTTCCGCACTTTGAGCATCTGGCGGCCACGGTCATCCCGGCTGACCTCGGCGATGGCGTCGACCCGTACCAGGGTGGAGCGGTGGATGCGCCAGAATTCGTCCGGATCGAGCTCGTCGGCCAGTTCCTTGAGCGTCTTGCGGATCAGTAGCTCGGCACTGGCGGTCTGCACCAGCGTGTACTTGTCGTCCGAGCGGAAGAACAGCACTTCTTTGGTACTGATCATGCGCAGGTTGCTGCCCACCTGGGCCTGGATCCAGCGCAGGTATTCGGTCTTGCGCGGCGTACCCTGCTGCAGCAGGCGGGTGAGCTGTTCGAGCTGCTCGCCGATGTCGCGCGGCGCCTTGGCCAGGCGGGCGCGCAGCCGTTCACACGTCATGCGCAGGCGTTCAGCCGTGACGGGCTTGAGCAGGTAATCCATGGCGCCCTGTTCGAACGCGTCCAGCGCGTACTGGTCGTAGGCCGTGACGAACACGATATGGCAGCGGTCATACAAGTGGCGCGCCGCCTCGATGCCGCTCTGGCCGGGCATGCGGATGTCCAGAAAGACGATGTCGGGCTGCAGCTGCGCCGCCATCGCCACCGCGTCGATGCCGTTGGCCGCTTCGCCCACAATGGCAAGCTCCGGCCACACGTCGCGCAGGCGCGCGCGCAGCTGTTCGCGCATGGGGCCCTCGTCGTCGACGATCAGGGCGGATGCTTGGGGGTCCGTCAGTGCGGTCATGGGCGCTTCTCCAGGCTGGTTTTGTTCGGCGTTGGTCTGGACGGCATCGGGCCGGACGTGGGCGCTGTATAAGGGATGCGGATCGACGCGTACGTTCCTCCTTCGATCGGTGCTTCGATGACCAGTTCCGCGCGGCCGTCGTACAGCAGGCGCAGGCGCTCGCGGATGTTGGCCAGCCCGACGCCGTCGTCGGCGTGCATGTTGAAGCCGGCGCCGTTGTCGCGCACATCGACCTGCAGCGTGCCGTCCCACAGGCTGGCGCTCACGTCCACGCGGCCGCCTTCGATCTTCGGCTCCAGGCCGTGCTTGATGGCGTTCTCGATCAGGCTTTGCAGCATCATCGGGGGAAACGGCGCGCTGGCCAGGTAGTCCGGCACGTCGAAGCCGACACTCAAGCGTTCGCGCATGCGCGCCTGCATGATGGCCAGGTAGGCGCGCGACAGCTCCACCTGCTTGCCCAGGGTGCCGCCGCCGGCGTCGCGCATCTGCGGCAAGGTCGAGCGCAGGTAGTCGATCAGGTGCTGGTGAACCCGGGCCGCGTGGGGCGGATCGGTCTCGATCAGCTGGCCGATCAGCGCCAGGGTGTTGAACAAGAAGTGCGGTTCGACCTGCGCCTGCAGCGTGGCCATCTGGGCTTCCAGCAGGCGCCGTTCCAGCACCGCCACGCTGGCTTCGGCGGTCGCTTCGCGCGCCACCAGCTCGGCACGGCGCTTGCCGCCGGCCAGGCTCTTGACGCCGAACGAGAGCAGCAGGAACCAGACCGCGAATTGTTCCAGGTTGACCATCGCGAACACGACGAACGAGACCAGCCAGATGATCATCAGGCTGCGCCACTCGATGACGGCGAGCCAGTCGAAGAACTGCCACCACAGGCGCCGGGTTTCGGTCACGCCCTCGCGCAGCAGGTCGACGCCTTTGTTGAACTGGCTCGCTTTCACGTCTTATTCTCCGTCGCGGTCCACGCTCTTGTGCGCGGTGATGGCGCCGCGCTTGCGGTTGGCCAGCGCGGCCATGGCCAGCTTGATGATGACGAAGGCGATGAACAGCGTCAGCGCCATCGGCACGATAACGATGGCCAGCGCCAGACCCACGCAGGTGAGCATCAGCAGCGGCCACGACATGGCGGCAATGGCGCCGGCGGCGTAGCGGCCGGCGCGCACCAGCGAGCGGCCGATCTCTTCCAGGGTGGTGAAGAAGTTGTCGAGTGCGGGGTTGTTCATGGATTCCTCCAGTGGGTGAGTGAGTAGAGCCACTGTAGCAAAGCCGGTGTATGCATCCCATCGCGATCCGACGAACTGCGCCCTGGCGGGGCTGAACGGTTGTGCAGGCCGATCAGTTGCGCGCGCCTGAGTGTGTCAATACCGCCTGCGCCGTTAGCGCACTGGCCGGGGTCATGCGCTGCGCCCAGTCGCGCCGCAGCAGGCCGTAGAACGCCGTGTCCGATACTTCGCCTTCGACGCACCAGCGCTCGCGCAGCAAGCCTTCGTGTTCGAAGCCGATCCGGGTCAGGATCTTGGCCGAGGCGGTATTGGCCGGATCGATGTCCGCTTCGATGCGGTTCAGGTCCAGCGTCTGGAACGCGTGGTCGATCACCGCCTGCACCGCCTCGCCGATGTAGCCCTGGCCCCAGTACGGCGCGCCCAGCACGTAGCCGATTTCGCAGCGGCGGCACGAGGGCGCGAACTGGTACAGCTTGACGCTGCCGACCAGTTCACCCGTCTCGCGCAGCACCACGCCCAGCTTGAGCGCGACGCCGGTGCGGTTCTCTTCGATGATGGTGGCGATTTCGCGGTGGGCGTGGGCCAGGTCGGGCCACTCGCGGTGGCTCAGGTGGCGCACCACGTCGGCGTCGGAAAAGATGGCCAGCAGCGCGTGAGCGTCGGCTTGGACCAGCGGGCGCAGCGTCAGGCGCGGCGTCGAAAGAATGAGGGTGTCAAAATTTTGCATAAACAACAATATACCGCCAGATCGGGAAAATTCGTATGAATAACTGTCGGTATTACAACACACTTGGTCAGTATGTCATGATCCGGATCAAATATTGTGATACTCTGGGGCATTGATAATTACTATATAGGAATATACGATGCGCCACATCACATTACTGATGGCCCTGATGGCTGGTTTCGCTACGACTGCTCAAGCTGGTGTTGTCGATCTGGTCAGCAAAATGGGCGGGGCGAACATCTATACCCTGCATGACTTCAGCGCGCCGTCGAGCGACGTGGAGGGAGCGCTGATTTCCGGCGGCAGCGTCAAGATTGCCGCGTATTCCGTCAATGACAACAATGTCGACGCCTTCGCCGACAAGACCGGCGCGGGCTACGCTGTCATTGCGCGCAACGACCTGACCCTGAACGGTGGTTCGCTCAAGAATGGCCTGGCCTACGTGGGCGGCACCATGGCGCTGACCAATGCCGCGGCGCCGACCCGCGTCACCACCAGCCCGATCGACTTCGACGCGACGGCGCTGTACTTCAAGGCTGTGGCGACCAATCTGTCCAAGGTGGCCGGCACCGGCTTCGTCACCGATCAATGGGGCGGCTCGCTGCTGACCGGCGGCGGCAGCGGCACGCTGGACATTTTCAACGTCACCACCAACACATTCCGCAATTCGCACAGCTGGTACACGGGCAATCTGACGCAAGGGCAGACGCTGATTTTCAACATCAGCGGCGATTCCGGCACCTTCCGCAATGGCGGCGTGTCGTTCGAGCCGCTGAGGGGCTTCAACGTGCTGTTCAACTTTTACGAGGCGACCAGCGTCAACGTGACCGGCGTGATCGGCAGCGTGCTCGCGCCAAACGCGGCGATGAATGCCGCGTGGGGCCAGGTCAACGGCAACGTGATCGTCGACAGCTGGAATTCGCCGATGCAGATCAACGCCAACCATTATTTCAAGTCAGTCGACGTAGCCGGCTTCACGGTGCCGGGTGTGGTCGAGGAAGTGGGCATTCCCCCCAGCGACGTACCCGAGCCGGGCAGCATCGCGCTGGCGCTGGCCGCCTTGGGCGCGCTGGGCTTCATGCGCCGTCGCAGCCGCAAGAAGTAGGTTCGCCGCACTGTCGTCCAGTCGCAAGGATCAGCTGGAGATCGCTCTCATCACCATCGCGACGATGGCCTCCTCGCCATCGTCGAAGTCTTTTTTAGTCAGCTGTTTTCGCCCCAGCACCAGCGCCATCTGCACCGAAAAATCGGCGTACGACTGCGTCATCGCCCAGATCGCAAACAGCAGGTGGGTGGCGTCGATCGGCGCGATGCGCCCGGCCGCGATCCACGCTTCGAACACCTCGATATCGCGCCGCAGCAGCGGCACCACGCGGCGCTGGATCTGCGCGCCGTACACGCGCGCCCCGCCGATCACTTCCATCGCATACACCCTTGACGCCAGCGGCTGCTCGCGCGAAAAGCGCAGCTTGGCGCGGATGTAAGCGCGCAGCAGGTCGCGCGGATCCTGCGCCGGGTCGGCCAGCGACGCCATGCGCGCCAGCCAGTCGTCCAGCACCCCGTCCAGCACGCGCTCGTACAGCGCCTGTTTGGTGGGGAAGTAGTACAGCAGGTTTTGCTTGGACAGTCCGCAGCGCTCGGCGATGGTGGCGATCGCCGTGCCTTCGTAGCCGCATTCGGCAAACACCCGCACCGCTTCGGCCAGGATGTCCGCTTCCAGCCGTTCGCGGTTGATCACCCGCCTTTTGACGATGGCCATGATCAGTTCCCCGCGCCGTCGGGCCGCACCGACTTGAGAAACGCGATCAGCGCGGGCGCCTCGGCCGCGTAGGCCACGTTAAAGCGGAACCACACCGAGCTGGACGCGCGCAGCATGAAGAACTCGTGCGGCGAGAGCAGTATGCCGGCCTGCAGCGCGCGCGCGGCGATGGTCTTGCCGCTGCAGGCCTCGGTGGGCGTCGTTGCCCAGCCGGCGCTGACGAACATGCCGCCGCGCGGGCGCGCCAGCGGCGCCATGCCGGCCTCGCACAGCGCGTCAAGGGTGCGTTCGCGCGCCTCGCGCAGCTGGCCGACCAGCTTGTCGAGCATGCGCTTGTACGGCCGCGCCGACACGGCGTGATACACGGCCCGCTCGTTGATCTCGGAGGTGGTCAGCCCGGTCAGCATCTTCACCCGCAATAGCTCGGGCGCCAGCGAATTGGACGCGCAGATCGAGCCGACCCGCAGCACCGGCGAGAGTGTCTTGGAAAAGCTGCCGACCCGGATCACCCGCCGCAGCCCGTCCATGGCGGCCAGCGACGCCTCGCCGCGCAGCGCCAGTTCGCGGTAAATGTCGTCTTCCACCAGCCAGAAATCGAACTGCTCGGCTATCCCCAGCAGGCGGTGTGCCTGCGCCTGGCTGAGCGACGTGCCCAGCGGGTTTTGCAGCACCGTGTTGACGAACATGAGCTTGGGACTGTGCTGCAGCGCGGCCGCGCCCAGCGCCTCGATATCGAGGCCGTCGGGCCCGCGCGGTATGCCCACCGCGATGCAGCCGTGGTGGCGGATCAGCGCGATCAGGTTGCTGTAGCCGGGGTCTTCGACCAGCACCGCGTCGCCCGGGCGCGTCAGGGTGCGCAGGATCAGGTCGAAGGCGTGGGTGGCGCCGTGGGTCAGCACGATCTGCTCGGCGCCCACGCTGAACAGCTCTTCCGACAGCGCCCCCGCCATGTGCTGGCGCAGCGCCGGAAAGCCCAGCGGATGGCCGTAGCCGCGCAGGCGCGCCGCCGGGATCTTCATGGCGTGGCGCACCGCGTCCAGGATGGTGGCCTCGCCATACCATTCGGGCGGCAGCCAGCCGGCGCCCACCGGCAGCGCGTCGGAGACGCCCGAATACAGGTCGGGCGTCAATGCATCGACGGCGCTGGGCGTGGGCTGCACGGCCTGCTCGGGCGCGCTGGCCACGTCGCTGCGGGCGACGAAAAAGCCCGAGCCGCGGCGCGACGACAGCAGCCCCAGTTCCAGCAGCCGGTCGTACGACTCGACCACCGTGAAGGTGCTGATGCCGTGACTCTTTGCGAAACGTCGAACCGACGGCATTTTGCTGCCGATCCCCAGCGTGCGGGCATTTACCAGCTGCGTGATCGCTGCCACAATCTGATCGACCAGGCTGCCGCGCTTGCGGTCCAGCGTCAGCACGGGCCACCCGGGCGCGCCCCCGTCCTGTCCATCCGCTGCGGCCGTTCCTGTTTCTTCCATGATCGCTTCCTTTGTGGCCAAACCGCACGACCTGCAAAACTGTATTGTTTTCACCACCTGTACGGTTGGCAGGTTTTGCCATCCGTGTATATGTGCCATAGTTGTACCGCTGACTATTATTCCATCATGATTTTGCCAACTGGTAAATAATTTTTTTAGTTGTAAAAAACTTGGAGACCGCATGAACGAGACCAAACCTGCATCGATGGCATCGTTTTGGATGCCATTCACGAACAACCGCGACTTCAAGGCCCATCCCCGCCTGCTGGTATCGGCCGAGGGCATGTACTACAAGGATGTGGACGGCAACACCATCCTCGACGGCACCGCCGGCCTGTGGTGCGTCCCCTGCGGACACGGCCAGCCGAAAATCGTGGCCGCCGTGCGCGAGATGGTCGGCCAGCTCGACTTCGCGCCGACCTTCCAGATGGGCCACCCGGCCGCGTTCGAGCTTGCCGACCGGCTGATGGACTACACCAGCCACAAGTTCAGCCACGTGTTCTACACCAACTCCGGCTCTGAAGCGGTCGACACGGCCCTGAAGATCGCGCTGGCCTATCACCGCGCCCATGGCGAAGGCGAGCGCACCCGCCTGATCGGGCGCGAACGCGGCTATCACGGCGTCGGCTTCGGCGGCATCTCGGTCGGCGGCATTCCCACCAACCGGCGCACCTTCGGCCCGCTGCTGCCGGGGATCGACCACCTGCCGCATACCCACAACCTGGAAAAGAACGCGTTCTCGCGCGGCGAGCCGGAACACGGCATGAACCTGGCCGACGAACTCGAACGCATCGTCGCCCTGCACGACGTGTCGACCATCGCCGCCGTGATCGTGGAACCCGTGGCCGGGTCGACGGGTGTGCTGATTCCGCCCAAGGGTTACCTCAAGCGCCTGCGCGAGCTGTGCACCAAGCACGGCATCCTGCTTATTTTCGACGAAGTCATCACCGGCTTCGGGCGCCTGGGCACGCCGTTCGCGTTCGACTACTTCGACGTCGAACCGGACATGGTCACCTGCGCCAAGGGCCTCACCAACGGCACCATCCCAATGGGCGCCGTGCTGACCAAGCACCACATCCACGAAGTGTTCATGGATGCGCCGCCGGGCATCGAGCTGTTTCACGGCTATACCTACTCGGGCCACCCGGTCGCCTGCGCTGCCGCCATCGCCACCCTGGAAGTGTTCGGCGACCAGCAGATCACCGAGAACGCCCACGCCATGCAGGAGTACTGGGCCGATGCGGTGCACTCGCTGCGCGGTCTGCCGCACGTGATCGACATCCGCACCATCGGTCTGATCGCCGGCATTGAGCTCGCGCCCATCCCCGGCAAACCGGGCGTGCGCGCCTTTACCGCCTTCAAGCAGGCCTTTGCCGACGGCCTGCTGATCCGCACCACCGGCGACACCATCGCCCTGTCGCCGCCGCTGGTGATCGAGAAAAGGCACATCGACGAGTTGTTCGGCAAGCTCGCCACCATCCTCAAGAATCTGGAGTGAGCCATGAGCGACCTTGATACCATCACCCATTTTATTAACGGCGCCAAGGTCGACACGGCCAGCGGCCGCTACGCCGACGTGTACAACCCGGCCATCGGCGCACCGTGCGCGCGGGTGGCGCTGGGCACCGCACAAGACGTCGACACGGCCGTGGCGGCCGCCGCCGCAGCGTTTCCGGCCTGGTCGGCCACGCCGCCGCTGACGCGCGCGCGCGTGCTGTTCAAGTACCTGCAGCTGTGCCAGGCCCACACCGACGAATTCGCCGCCATGCTCACGCGCGAGCATGGCAAGACGTTCTCCGACGCGCAGGGGGAAGTGGCGCGCGGGATCGAGATGGTGGAATTTGCCGTCGGCATTCCGCAGCTGCTCAAGGGTGAATTCACCGACCAGATCTCGCGCGGCATCGACGCCTGGTCGATGCGCCAGGCGCTCGGTGTGGTGGCCGGCATCACGCCGTTTAACTTCCCCGTCATGGTGCCGATGTGGATGTTCCCGGTGGCGATCGCCTGCGGTAACACCTTCGTGCTCAAGCCCTCCGAACGCGATCCGTCGGCCTCGCTGCTGCATGCGCGCCTGCTGCAGGAGGCTGGCCTGCCGGACGGCGTCTTTAACGTCATCCAGGGCGACAAAGTCACCGTCGATGCGCTGCTCGATCACCGCGACATCCAGGCGGTCAGCTTTGTCGGCTCGACTCCGATCGCCGAATATATTTACGCCCGCGCCAGCGCCGCCGGCAAACGCGTGCAGGCGCTGGGCGGCGCGAAGAACCACATGGTGGTCATGCCCGACGCCGACATCGACATGGCCGTCGACGCGCTGATTGGCGCGGCCTTCGGCTCGGCGGGCGAACGCTGCATGGCCATCTCGGTGGTGGTGGCGGTGGGCGACGCGGGCGACAAGCTGATCGGCGCGCTGGCCGAGCGCACGGCCGCCCTCAAGATCCGCGACGGCATGGCGCACGATGCCGAAATGGGGCCGGTGGTGAGCAGCCAGGCAAAGGAGCGCATCGAGCGCCTGATCGGCGAAGGCGTGGAGCAGGGCGCCAGCCTGCTGGTCGATGGCCGCAACTGCAAGGTGCCGGAACGCGAGCACGGCTTCTTCGTGGGCGGCACGCTGTTCGATCACGTCACGCCCGACATGAGCATCTACAAGGAAGAGATCTTCGGGCCGGTGCTGTGCGTGCTGCGCGCGCCCGACGTGGCCACCGCCGTCAATCTGATCAACGCCAATGAATACGGCAACGGCGTGGCGATCTACACGCGCGACGGCGGCACCGCGCGCGAATTCGTGCGCCAGATCCAGGTCGGCATGGTCGGCGTCAACGTCCCCTTGCCGGTGCCGATGGCCTTTAACAGTTTCGGCGGATGGAAGCGCAGCATGTTCGGCGACCACCACGCTTATGGCCCGGAAGGGGTGCGTTTCTACACCCGTCATAAGGCCGTGATGCAGCGCTGGCCCAACACCGCCAGTGCTGGCGTGGAATTTGCATTCCCCCAGATGAAGTAGACCACTTCAATTAAAACCAGCTACGCCGCTTCCACAAGAAGCGGTGCACCGTCAGGGATGTAAAACATGATCGACACACTAAAGCACTTGTCCTATGCGGCCGCCACCCACGGCGAACTGGCAGAACAATTCACCGATCTGGCGCCTGCGCTGACGGCGCGCCAGGCCGCCATCGAAAGCGCGCGCTGCCTGTACTGCTACGACGCGCCGTGTACCCGTAGCTGTCCTTCCGACATCGACGTCGCCAGCTTCATCCGCAACATCCACGACCACAACGTCAACGGCGCGGCCGCCACCATCCTCAAGCAAAACATCTTTGGCGGCGCCTGCGCGCGCGTGTGCCCCACCGAGATCCTGTGCGAAGCGGCGTGCGTGCGTAATCACGACGAGGAAGGCCAGCCCGTCAAGATCGGTCTGCTGCAGCGCCACGCGCTCGATCACGCCGAGTTCGACGGCCATCCCTTCGAGCGCGCGCCATTGACCCACAAGGTGATCGCGGTGGTCGGCGCCGGTCCGGCGGGGCTGTCGTGCGCGCACCGGCTGGCCATGCTGGGCAACGACGTGGTGGTGTTCGAGTCGCGTGAAAAATCCGGCGGCCTCAATGAATACGGCATTGCCAAGTACAAGCTGCCGGGCGACTTCGCGCAGGCCGAGGTGGAGTTTTTGCTGCGCATCGGCGGCATCGAAGTGCGCCATGGTTTTACCCTCGGCGCCAACCTGCATCTGGACGCGCTGCACGCGCAGTACGACGCCGTGTTCCTCGGCCTGGGCCTGAACGCCAGCCGCGAACTGGGCCTGACCGGCGAGCATGCGCCCGGCCTGATGGCGGCGGTTGATTACATCGCCGTGCTGCGCCAGGCGTCCGACCTGTCCACCTTGCGCGTGCCGCGCCGCGCCGTGGTCATCGGCGCCGGCAACACGGCGGTGGACATGGCGGTGCAAATCAAACGTCTTGGTGCAGAAGACGTCACGCTGGTGTACCGCCGTGGTGCGGAGTCGATGAGCGCCACCGGGCATGAGCAGGAGATCGCCAAGCTGAATCAGGTGCGCATCAAGACCTGGGCGGCGCCGCTGGAAGTGCTGCTGGGCGAAGGCGACAAGCAAGGCCAGGTGGTCGGCATGCGCTTCGAAGAAACGCGTGTGGTCGACGGCAAACTGGCGGGCACGGGCGCGTTCATCGACATCGCCGCCGACGCCGTGTTCAAGGCGATCGGCCAGAGTCTCGATCCGTCCGGGCTGTCCGACCAGATGGCGCAAGCACTGACGCTGCGCGCCGACAAAATCGACGTGGACGCCAGCTTTCGCACAGCGCTGCCCGGCATCTACGCGGGCGGCGACTGCGTGGCGCCCGGCCAGGACCTGACGGTGCAGGCGGTCCAGCATGGCAAGCTGGCCGCCATCGCGATCCATAACGACATCCAATCCAACCGGGGAGCCTGACCATGGCCGATCTGAGTATCGATTTTTGCGGGATCAAGTCGCCCAATCCGTTCTGGCTGGCCTCCGCGCCGCCGACCGACAAAGCCTACAACGTGGTGCGCGCCTTCGAAGCCGGGTGGGGCGGGGTGGTCTGGAAGACGCTGGGTGAAGACCCGCCGGCGGTGAACGTGTCGTCGCGCTATTCGGCGCACTACGGCAAGAACCGCGAAGTCCTCGGGTTCAATAACATCGAACTGATCACCGACCGCAGTCTGGAGATCAATCTGATCGAAATCGCCCAGGTCAAGCGCGACTGGCCGGACCGCGCCATGATCGTGTCGCTGATGCTGCCGTGCGAAGAAGCCTTGTGGGCCGAGATCCTGCCCAAGGTGGAGGCGACCGGCGCCGACGGTATCGAGCTGAATTTCGGCTGCCCGCACGGCATGCCGGAACGCGGCATGGGGGCGGCGGTGGGGCAGGTGCCCGAGTATGTCGAGATGGTTACGCGCTGGTGCAAGAAGCATTCGCGCCTGCCGGTGATCGTCAAGCTCACGCCCAACATCACCGATGTGCGCGCGCCGGCGCGGGCGGCCAAGAATGGCGGGGCCGATGCGGTTTCGCTGATCAACACGATCAATTCGATCACCCATCTGGATCTGGACCGGATGATCGCCTTTCCCATCGTCGGCAACGCCAGCACGCACGGCGGTTACTGCGGCTCGGCCGTCAAGCCGATTGCGCTGAACATGGTGGCGGAGATCGCGCGCGATCCGGCCACGCACGGCTTGCCGATTTCCGGCATCGGCGGCATCGGCAACTGGCGCGACGCGGCCGAGTTCCTGGCGCTGGGCGCGGGGTCGGTGCAGGTGTGTACGGCGGCCATGCTGCACGGCTTTCGCATCGTCGAAGAGATGAAGGATGGCTTGTCGCGCTGGATGGACGAGAAGGGCTACAAGAGCATTGCTGAATTCTCGGGCAAGGCGGTGGCCAATACCACCGACTGGAAGTACCTGGACATGAACTATCAGGTAATCGCCCAGATCGATCAGGACAAGTGCATCAAGTGCGGCAAGTGCTATATCGCCTGCGAGGATACGTCGCACCAGTCGATTGCGCAGCTGATCGACGCGGCGGGGGCGCGTACGTACGAGGTGATCAAGCAGGAGTGCGTGGGCTGTAATCTGTGCGAGATCACCTGTCCGGTGGAAGCCTGCATCACCATGGTGCCGCAGGAGACCGGCAAGGAGTATATGAACTGGCAGCATGATCCACGTAATCCGAGGGCGGAAGTCGCGTAGGTGCACGTCGCAGGAGGATTGGAAGCAGCAGACAGCAGCATGGCAGCAGACAGCAGAAAGCAACAGACAGGAGTAGCCGTTTTATGACGCGCACGATTAGCCGTCATGCCGCGCATTGCGCGACCTGACTCCCCGCGAAAGCGGGGACCCATAGCACGTTGCCGAAGTTGCGCACGCTTTCTCCGATCGAGCGTTCTATGGGGCCCCGCTTGCGCGGGGATGACGGATCCGAGGTTAGCAGTTGCTGAGAGGGTCGCTAGCGGCCCGCCGCAGCACAAAGTCATTCGCACCACAACAGCCAAATCGGGAGAACCGCACTGTGAACAAAGACCTATCCGGTAACACCCAACTGTGGAACGCCGACCTGGCGCCCACCACCGAGGCGCAGCGCACCTGGCGCTGGTATCACTTTGCGGCGCTGTGGGTCGGCATGGTGATGTGCATCCCCGCCTACACCCTGTCGGCCAGCCTGATCGAAGGCGGCATGTCCGGCTGGCAGGCCGTGTTCACCGTGTTCCTGGCCAACGCCATCGTGCTGCTGCCGATGCTGTTGATCGGCCACGCCGGCACCAAGTACGGCATCCCCTACGCCGTGCTGGCGCGCGCCTCGTTCGGCACCACCGGCGCCCGCATCCCGGCTCTGATGCGCGCCGTAGTGGCTTGCGGCTGGTACGGCATCCAGACCTGGTTCGGCGGCAGCATGATCTACACGCTGCTGGGCGTGATGATGGGCGGCGAAATCGGCGGCGACAAGATCGCCGGCCTGGGCATCAACGGCGCGCAGCTGGCCTGCTTCCTGGGCTTCTGGGCGATCCAGTTCTACTACATCGTGCACGGCATGGAGTCGATCCGCAAACTGGAAACCTGGACCGCACCACTCAAGATCCTGATCTGCTTCGTGCTGCTCGGCTGGGTCTACAACAAGGCCGGCGGCTTCGGCCCGCTGCTCGAGCAACCGTCGCAGTTCGTAGAAGGCGGCAAGAAGGCCGGCCAGTTCTGGTCCACCTTCTGGCCGTCGCTCACCGCCATGGTCGGCTTCTGGGCCACGCTGGCGCTGAACATCCCCGACTTCACCCGCTTTGCCAAAACCCAGCGCGACCAGATCATCGGCCAGTCGGTTGGCCTGCCAGTGCCCATGGGCCTGTTGGCCATGCTGGCCGTAATCGTCACCTCGGCCACCGTGGTCCTGTACGGCAAAGCCATCTGGGACCCGGTCGATCTGGCCAGCCGCATGACCGGTGCGGCCGTGCTGATCGCCCTGATCGTGCTGCTGATCGATACCGTCAGCGTCAACCTGGCCGCCAACCTTGTCGGCCCCGCGTACGACTTCTCGTCGCTGGCGCCCAAGCTGGTGTCGTACCGCACGGGCGGCTACATCACGGCGGCTATTGCGCTCGTCATGATGCCGTGGAAGATACTCGAATCGACCCAGGGCTATATCTTCACCTGGCTGATCGGCTACTCGGCACTGCTCGGCCCTATCGCCGGCATCATGATCGTCGACTACTACTTCGTGCGCAAGACCGAACTCGATGTGGAAAGCCTGTACCGCGACGATGGCGTATATTCGTATGGCGGGGGCTGGAACTGGGTGGCCGTCGTCGCCTTTCTGGCTGGCGTGCTGCCGAATATCCCGGGCTTTCTCAATGCGGCGTTCCCGGCCTCGTTCGCCGATGTTGGCGACGGCTTCAAGACGATCTACACGTATGCCTGGTTTGTGGGCATCGCGATTTCGGCGCTGGTGTACGGCGTGCTGATGAAGGGTAAAACCGTTCCAGCGATGCGCCCGGCCACGCCACTTTAACAGCGGCTTTCAGGAGACAGTTTCATGACAATGATTATCCGCGGCGGCACTGTCGTCAACGCAGACCGCGCCTTCCGTGCCGACGTCATGACGTACGGCGACAAGATCGTGGCCGTCGGCGAGCACCTTGACGCGCCTCCCAGCGCCACCGTCATCGACGCCAGCGGCCAGTACGTCATGCCGGGCGGGATCGACACCCACACCCACATGCAGCTGCCGTTCATGGGCACGGTGGCCACCGACGACTTCTATACCGGCACGGCGGCCGGTCTGGCCGGCGGCACCACCACCATCATGGACTTCGTGATTCCCGCACCCAGGCAGTCGCTGATGGAGGCGTATCACACCTGGCGCGGCTGGGCCGAGAAGTCCGCCGGCGACTACACCTTTCACGTGGCGATCACGTGGTGGGACGAGTCGGTGCACGCCGACATGGGTACGCTGGTGCGTCAGCATGGCGTGAACAGCTTCAAGCACTTCATGGCCTACAAAAACGCCATCATGGCCGACGATGAAACGCTGGTCAAAAGCTTCACGCGCTCGCTGGAACTTGGCGCCATTCCAACCGTGCATGCGGAGAACGGCGAACTGGTTTTCCAGCTGCAGCAGGACCTGCTGAGGAAGGGCATTACCGGTCCCAGCGCCCATCCGTTGTCACGCCCGCCGGAAGTGGAAGCGGAAGCGGCCAACCGCGCCATCGCGATCGCCAACGTGCTGGGCACCCCCGTGTACATTGTGCACGTATCGTGCGCCGAGTCGCTGGAAGCGATCACGCGGGCGCGCGCCAAGGGCCAGCGCGTGTATGGCGAAGCGCTGGCCGGCCATCTGGTGATCGACGACAGCGGGTACCAAAGCGCCGACCTGGAATTCGCGCGCGCGCACGTGATGAGCCCACCGTTTCGCAGCAAGCATCATCAGGCCGCGCTGTGGCAAGGCCTGCAGGGCGGTAATCTGCACACCACGGCCACCGACCACTGCACCTTTTGCGCGGCCCAGAAAGCCGCCGGCAAAGACGACTTTACGCGCATCCCCAACGGCTGCGGTGGCGTGGAAGACCGCATGTCGGTGGTGTGGGACGCCGGGGTCAATTCCGGCAAGCTCACGCCCTCCGAGTTCGTGCGCGTGACCTCCGCCAATGCGGCGCAGATCTTCAATATCTATCCGCGCAAGGGCCTGATCGCCGTGGGTTCGGATGCCGACATTGTGGTGTGGGACCCGCAAGGCACGCGCACCATCACGGCTGCCAAGCAGTTTTCCAGCGCCGACTTCAACGTCTTCGAAGGGCGCACCGTCAAGGGCATCAACTCGCACACCATCGCCGCCGGCAAGGTGGTGTTTGCCAACGGCGACCTGCGCGCAGTCGAAGGCGCGGGCCGCCACATCGACCGCCCTGCATTTACTGCAACCCGCCCATAAACGCAACGATAAACGTCAAGCAATGAAGGAACAGGCCATGAGAATCAATGGAACACGTCTGTGGGACTCGCTGATGGAACTGGCGCAGATCGGCGCCACGGTCAAGGGCGGCGTCAAGCGTCTGGCCCTGACGGACCTGGACAAGCAGGGACGCGACCTGGTGGTCGGCTGGGGTAAGCAAGCCGGTATGTCCGTCACCGTCGACCAGATCGGCAACGTGTTCATGCGCCGCGAAGGGCGCAACCCGGCGCTGGCGCCCGTCATGACGGGCAGTCATATCGACACCCAGCCGACCGGCGGCAAGTTCGATGGCAATTACGGCGTGCTGGCCGGGCTGGAAGTGGTGCGCACGTTGAACGACCTGAATGTGGTGACCGAGGCGCCGATCGAGGTGGCTTTCTGGACCAACGAAGAAGGCTCGCGCTTCGTACCCGTGATGATGGGCTCGGGCGTGTTCTGCGGCGCCTTCAGCCTGGAGACCGCCTACGCCGCCAAGGATACCGAAGGCAAGACCGTGCGCGACGAACTCGAACGCATCGGCTACCTGGGCGAGCAGGTCCCCGGCCAGCATCCGATCGGCGCATATTTTGAAACGCACATCGAACAGGGACCGGTGCTGGAAGACGCCGACAAGGTGATCGGCGTGGTGCCCGCGGTGATGGGCCTGTCGTGGTACGACTGCGTGGTCACGGGCATGGAGGCGCATGCCGGCCCCACGCCCATGGGACTGCGCAAGGACGCCCTGCAGGTAGCCACGCGCATCATGCAGGAGGTGGTGCAGATCGCCAACCGCTATCCGCCGTACGGGCGCGGCACGGTTGGCATGGTGCAGGTGTTCCCCAACAGCCGCAATGTGATTCCCGGTCAGGTCACGTTCAGCATCGACCTGCGCAACGTGAACGATGAACTGCTCAACACCATGCATGAAGAGATGTTGGCGTTTATCGACAAGACGCGCGATGAATCGGGGCTGTCGATTTCGCTGGAGCGGGTCTCGTACTACCCGCCATGCCCGTTCCATCCCGACTGCGTCGATGCCGTGCGCGCCGCCACCGCCAAACTGGGCTACTCGACCATGGACGTGGTGTCGGGCGCCGGGCACGACGCCATTTACGCGGCGCGGCTGGCGCCCGCCGGCATGATCTTCGTGCCGTGTAAGGACGGCATCAGCCACAACGAGATCGAAGACGCCAAGTCGGATCACCTGGAGGCGGGCTGTAATGTGTTGCTGCACGCCATGCTCGAGCGGGCGGTGGTGGTTAGCTGATCTGCGCCAGAAATTCGTAACCGAAAGTTCCACGTGGAAATCGCGTGGTCCTGTTCCTACCGCCGAGTGCGGCGTGTTCCGATTCTCGCGTTAGCGCAAGGTTGCTACTGTAGTCTTTTCTTTAGGAGAAGGCTATGCGCGCACTTACTTATCACGGCAGCCATGACGTCAAAGTCGACACGGTGCCCGATCCGATTCTGCAGGAACCGGACGACATCATACTGAAAGTCACGGCGACCGCGATCTGCGGCTCGGACCTTCACATGTACCGCGGCAAGATCCCCGCCATGCAAAGCGGCGACATTCTCGGCCACGAATTCATGGGCGAAGTCGTCGACGTCGGCCCCAAGGTCACCAACCTGGCCAAGGGTGACCGCGTGGTGGTGCCGTTCGTGATCGCCTGCGGCACCTGCTTCTTCTGCGACATGCAGCTGTTTTCCTCGTGCGAGACCACTAATCCGGACCGCGGCGCGATCATGAACAAGAAAAGCCTGCGCTCCGGCGCGGCCTTGTTTGGCTTTAGCCACCTGTACGGCGGCATCCCGGGCGGGCAGGCCGAGTACGTACGCGTACCCAAAGCGAACGTCGGCCCGATCAAGATTCCCAAGAACCTGGCCGACGAACAGGTGCTGTTCCTGAGCGATATTCTGCCGACCGGCTATCAGGCCGTGCTCAATACGGGCGTGGGCAAGGGCGGCAGCCTGGCCATTTTCGGTGCCGGACCGGTGGGCCAGATGGCAGCGGCCAGCGCACGCATGCTGGGCATCGAGACCATCTTCATGGTCGACCACCATCAGTTCCGGCTGGACTTCGCGGTCGAACAGTACGGCGTCATTCCGGTCAATTTCGACAAGTGCGATGCGGCCGAATTCATCCTCGATAACACCAAGCACCGCGGTGTCGACGGCGTGGTGGATGCGGTCGGCTTCGAGGCCAAGGGTAGCGCGGTCGAAACGGTGATGACCAACCTGAAGCTGGAAGGCAGCAGCGGCTCGGCACTGCGCCAGTGTATTGCCGCGGTGCGCCGTGGCGGCACGGTCAGCGTGCCGGGCGTGTACGCAGGCTTCATTCACGGCTTCCTGTTCGGCGACGTGTTCGAGAAGGGCATCGGCTTCAAGACGGGGCAGACCCACGTGCAGAAGTACATGCCCGAACTGCTGGACGCCATCGAGGCAGGCAAGCTGCAACCGAATGCGATCATCTCGCATCGCTTGAATCTGTCGCAGGCGGCCGAAGGCTACAAGATGTTCGACAAAAAAGAGGACGACTGCCGCAAGGTGGTGCTGACGCCGTAACGCCTGCCTACTTACCCAGGTTGCGGAGGAAGTCCAGCAGGACTTCACCCGCGACGTCGGCATCGTCTGCTGTCATGGTTTCAAGGCGATTGTGGCTGATGCCACCGTTGCCGCAGCGGGTGAACAGCATGGCGACATCGGTGATAGCCGCCATGGCCATCGCATCGTGCCCTGCGCCCGAGGCCAGATCGAAGCGCGGCACACCGGCGCGCTCAATCGCCTTTCCCAGCTTGTCCATCAACTGCGGCGCACAAGGCGCCGCCGATGCCGACACGATCTGTTCGACCCGTGCTTCCACCATGCGCCGCGCACAAATCGACTGCAAGCCATCGAGAATATCCGTTACCGCCGCCAGCCGCACAACATCGTCCGCCGCCCGTATATCCAGCGACAGCTTGCAGTGACCCGGGATCACGTTCACGGATCCGTTCGGCACCTGCAGCTGGCCGACCGTGCCCACCAGCGACGGCACGCCGCCGCAACGGCGCTCCACCAGCAGCACGATCTCCGCCGCTGCTGCCGCGGCATCCTTACGCATACTCATCGGAGTGGTGCCGGCGTGGCTGGCCAGTCCGGTCAGCTCCACCAGAAAGCGCGAGCTGCCGGCAATCGCCGTGACCACGCCAACCGGCAAGCCGCGTTCCAGCAGCACCGGCCCCTGTTCGATATGCACCTCCACAAACCCGAGCAGCTGTGCCGGGTCGCGCGCGATGGCGGGGATGGCTGCGGTATCGTGACCGGCGCCGGCAATCGCATCGCGCATGCTGATGCCGTCGGCATCGACCTGTTCGAGCAACGCCATGTCGAACCGCCCCGTGATCGCGGTACTGCCCAGGAAGGTGCTTTTAAAGCGCACGCCTTCTTCTTCCGCGAAGCCGACGATTTCAAGATGATACGGCAGGCGTTCGCCCCGTTGGTTCAGATGGCGCACGATGGCGATCGGCAGCAGGATGCCCAGCCGGCCATCGTATTTGCCACCATCGCGCACGGTGTCGTAGTGCGAGCCTGTGATGAGCGTCTGCGCATTCGGGTGATCGGCCGCATAACGCCCCACCACGTTACCCACGGCGTCGATATGCGCGTGCATGCCGGCGTCTTGCATCCACTGCACCAGCTGCGCGGCCGTGCGCTGGTGCACCGGCGTCATGTACGAGCAGGTCAGGCCGTCTTCCGCTTCGCTGAACGCCCCGATCACCTCGGACCATTGCATGACCTGCGGGCCGAACAGATGCTGCACATCGAGCAGGGCATTGAGGCGAATCTCGGCGATGCGGTGGATCTGGCGCAGCGACTCGGCCATTTCGTCGCCGCGCTGGTTCTTGAGGCGGCGCGTGAACGTGGCGATGATGGCCTGGCGCGTCAGCCCCTGGCCATCCGGACCCTTGACCGCCAGGATGAACGGAAAACCGAACTTGGCGTTGTAGTCCGCATTGAGCTGGTGCAGGGTGGCGTATTCCTCGGCGCTGCACAGATTCAGGCCCGACTTGGCCTGTTCGCTGGTGGACTCCTGCGTCAGCTGCCCAGCGATGGCGGCCTTACCGGCCAATTCCGGGTGCGCGCGGATCAGGCCAAGCTGCTCGTCGAGCGTGGCATCCGACACCGCCGTCTGCAAGGCCAGCTTGAGCGCAGCCAAGGTGGCGAACGGACGGCTGGCGGCGGCGCGCTCCGGTATCCACGGCGAGTGCTCGTAGATGCCGCTCAGTGTGTCGATAAAAGCGCCTGGCGCGCAGCTGTCCAGCTCTATCAGTGTGATGGGTATAGTCATGGTATCGATCATGAAGGATCGGGCGAACGGCGGTATATCGCCACGATGATAGCCCTTATGCAGTGTCGCGGGGCTGCACCAGCGCCTTGGCCGCCGCGCTGATCTGATCGCGCAGCCATTTGTGTTCCGGCGCCTGGTGCACGCGCTGGTGCCACAGCTGGTAAAAGCGCATCGGCGGGAACTTGACGGGCACCGTGAAAATCTTCAGCGGCAGGGTCTTTTCATAAAAGCGCATGAACTGGCGCCCGGTCGTGAGCACCAGGTCGGTTTGCGTGAGCATGTACGGGATCAGCCCGAAGTACGCCGATTCCACCGCCACCGTGCGCTGCATGCCTTGGCGCTCGAGATACGCGTCGATCACGCCGTGGTAACCGGGCAGCATCTGCGACGGCGCCACGTGCGGCAGGCTCAGATAGTCCTCCAGCGTCATGGCGTCGCTTGCAGTGCGCTTGGCGTACGGGCTGTCGGCGCGCATGGTGCAGATGATCGGGTCTTCGAACAGCTTGGAGATGTGCAGGTGCGCGGGCGGCTCGTCCCAGTTGGCGATCACCAGATCGAGGTCGCCGTCGGACAGCATGCGGATATAGTCGATGCCGGGACCGAGGCTGTCGATGACGACGCGGCTGTTGGGCGAGCCGCGCCGCAGCGTCGCCACCACGTTGGGCAGGAACTGGCTGTCCAGGTAGTCGGGCGCGGCGATGCGGAAGGTGCGCGCTTCTTCCTGCGGCTGGAACGGCGACTTCTTGATGAACAGGCTCTCGGTTTCGTCGAGGATGCGCTTGGCCGGTTTGAGCAGGCTTTCGCCGTGCTGGGTCGGCACCATGCCGCGCGCGCCGCGCACCAACAGCGGGTCGCCCGTCAGTTCGCGCAATTTACGCAGCGAGGCCGAGATGGAAGGCTGCGGCTGATTGAGCTTGAGCGCCACGCGCGAGACGTTTTTTTCGACCAGCAGCAGGTACAGGATGCGGATCAGGTGCAGGTCGAGGTGTTGCGGAAGGCTGGACATGGCGGTTCGGGGCAGTATATGCAAGCGGATATGTTGAATATACGTTATTTTTGCATGTTAGCGCAGTAGAATTGACTAATCTGCACCCACGCCGCAGGAGTGCGGTCTCCGCGCTGCGCCACTCAAGGAAAACATGGAATACCTCGTCCCCTATGGCCTTGAATGGCTGAGCCTCTCCGTGCGCTGGCTGCACGTCATCACCGGCATCGCCTGGATCGGCGCCTCGTTCTACTTCGTCTGGCTGGACAATAATATCCGACCGCCCGCGCCGGGCTCGGAGCTGGCCAACAAGGGTGTATCGGGCGAGCTGTGGGCGGTGCACGGGGGCGGCTTTTATAACCCGCAAAAGTATCTGGTGGCGCCGGCCGAACTGCCGAAGGAACTGCACTGGTTCAAGTGGGAAGCGTATTCCACCTGGCTGTCGGGCTTTGCGCTGCTCACCATCGTCTACTACTTCAACGCGCAGGCCATGATGATCGACCGCGCCGTGGCCGACCTGACCAGCTGGCAGGCGATCGGCATCGGCATCGGCAGCCTGGTGGTCGGCTGGACCGTCTACGACCTGCTGTGCCGCTCGAAGCTGGGGCAGCACGATCTGGCCTTCGGCGTGGTGATGTTCGCCTTCCTGGTGGCCAGCGCCTATGTGCTGAACAAATACCTGAGCGGGCGCGCCGCGTACATCCATGTGGGCGCCATGATCGGCACCATGATGGTCGCCAATGTGCTGATGCTGATCATTCCCGGCCAGCGCAAGATGGTCGACGCCATGATGGCGGGGCAAAAGCCCGACCCGATCCACGGCCTCAAGGCCAAGCAGCGCAGCGTGCACAATAACTACTTCACGCTGCCGGTGTTGTTCATCATGATCAGCAATCACTACGCCATGACCTACCGCCATGAGCACGCGTGGGCGGTGCTGGGCATGATCATGGCGGCCGGTGTGCTGATTCGCCACTTCTTCAACCTGCGCCATCGTGGCCGCGTCGAGTGGAAGTATCCGGCTGCCGGCGTGACGCTGCTGCTGGCCGTGGCGGTGGCCATCGCGCCCAAGGCGCCGGTCGCTGCGGCGGCGGTGGCCGATCCGGCCGCGCAGTTCGCCAAGGTACAGGCGATCGTGGAGCAGCGCTGCGCGTCATGCCACGCCGAGCGGCCCACCCAGGCGGGGTTTGCCACGGCGCCGGCCGGCGTCATGCTGCATAACGCGGAACTGATCCGGCAGAATGCGCCCCGTATCTACCAGCAGTCGGTACAGCTGAAGGCCATGCCGATTGCGAACATGACCAACATGACCGACGCCGAGCGCGCCCAGATCGGCGCCTGGTTCGAAGCTGGCGCAAAGTAGCGATTGAACGAATAAAGGACCAGTGATGACATCAACCTTAGTGAATCAATCAGCCGCCGCATCGAAAGAGCGGCTGGCTTCATGGATCGATGCCCACTTCGACGAGCAGGTGGCTTTTTTGCAGCAGGTGATCCGCGTGCCGACCGACACGCCGCCGGGGAACAACGCGCCGCACGCGGTGGCGGTGGCAGGCATGGTCGAGCAGTACGGCTGGCTGGCCGAGCAGCACGCAGTGCCCGAGCAGGCGGTGCGCGACTACGGCATGGAGAGCATCACCAACCTGATCGTGCGGCGGCCGTACTCCGACGGCGGGCCGACCATCGCCCTCAACGCCCATGGTGACGTGGTGCCGCCCGGTGACGGCTGGACCCATCCGCCGTATGGCGCTGTGGTAGACGACGGCTTTATCTACGGGCGCGCGGCGGCTGTGTCCAAGTGCGATTTCTCCACTTACATCTTTGCCGTGCGCGCGCTGGAGGCGCTCGGCGTGCAATTGAAGGGCGGCGTGGAGCTGCACTTTACCTACGACGAGGAATTCGGCGGCTTGCTGGGCCCGGGCTGGCTGCTGGAGCAAAAGCTGACCCGGCCAGATCTGGTGATCGCTGCCGGTTTCAGCTACAGCATCATCACCGCGCACAATGCGTGTTTACAGTTGGAGATCACGGTGCATGGCAAGGCTGGCCATGGCGCCATGCCCGAGACCGGGCGCGATGCGCTGCAGGCGGCAACGCGCATTCTGAATGCGATTTACGACGAGCTGCCGGAACTGAAGAAGATCAAGTCCAAGTTGGCCGGTATCGACTCGCCGACCATGCTGGTGGGGCGCATCGATGGCGGCACCAACACCAACGTGGTGCCGGGCAGGGTGGTCATGAAGATGGACCGGCGCATGATTCCGGAAGAAGACCCGGTGGCGGTGGAGGCGCAGGTAAGGGCGTTGATCGAAGGCGCGGTGGCGGGGCTGGATGGGATCACGGTCGAGATCAGGCGCTTGCTGTTGTCGCACGCGTTAAAGCCGCTGGCCGGGGCGGATGCGCTGGTGGCCAGTCTTCAGCACAATGGCCGTGCCGTGATCGGTGAAGACATTGCGGCGCAGGGCACGCCGCTGTATGCGGATGCGCGTTTGTACGGGGAGCAGGGGATACCGGCGGTGCTGTATGGCGCCGGTCCCCGCACGGTGCCGGAGTCGAATGCCAAGAAGGCCGACGAGAAGCTGGCGCTGAGTGATTTGAGGATGGCTACCAAGGTGGTGGCCATGACGTTGTACGATTTGCTGGCGAAATAACCGCGTAAGGTTAGCGATAGTGCTAGCGCGACGCTTTGCTCACCACTTGCAGCGGATTCGTCGTCCTCGCGAAGGCGAGCACCCATACTGAGTAAGCAATGCAGCTAACGCCGACTCAGCATGGGTCCTCGCCTCCGAGGGTCTCGCGAAAGGCACAGCAACCTTGTACCCCTAATTTCAGATCCGTCATTCCCGCAAAAGCGGGAACCCATGCTGAGCAAGCTTTCCCAATACTGCTTGCTCAGCATGGGTCCCCGCGTTCGCGGGGATGACGGATCTTCGGTCAGTAGAGGGCTGTCGTTACTTCTTCAACGTCCGCTCAAACAACTGATAAATCCGCCGGTACTGGTCATACCAGCTCTCCGGCTGCACATACGTGTGCCGCTCCAGCGGATAGCTGGCCAGCTCCCAGTTGTCCTTTTTCAGCTCGATGAGCCGCTGCGCCATGCGCACCGAGTCCTGATAGAACACGTTATCGTCGATCATGCCGTGGGCGATCAGCAGATTGCCCTTGAGGTTCTGCGCATATTCGATCGGCGACGACTTCTTGTACGCCTCCGGGTCCACGTCCGGTGTGTTCAGGATCGCCGCCGTGTAGCCATGCTCGTACGTGGTCCAGTCGGTCACCGGCCGCAGGGCCGCGCCCGACTTGAACATCTCCGGCTGGCGCATCAGCGCCATAAAGGTCATGAAGCCGCCGTAGCTGCCGCCGTACACACCCACATTGGCCAGGTCGCCCTGGTGATTGGCCGCCATCCAGTTGACGCCATCGACGTAGTCTTCCAGCTCGGGGTGACCCATCTGGCGGTAAATGGCGGTACGCCAGTCGCGCCCGTAGCCTTTGGAGGCGCGGTAGTCCATATCGAGCACGATGTACCCCTTCTGCACCAGCAGATTGTGGAACATCTGCTCGCGGTAGTAGTTCGGATAGCGCTTGCTGACGTTCTGCAGATAGCCCGCGCCATGCACGAACATCACCACCGGATACTTGCGGCCCGCTTCCAGCACGGCAGGGCGGTACAGCTTGGCCGGCACCGAAAACGCGCCGTGCGTCGACGGCACCGACACGAACTGCGGCTGCACCCACTCGCGCGCCTTGAATTCGGCGCTGCGCGTGTCGGTCAGGCGTGTGGCGGCGCCGCCGCTGGCTGCCACTGTAGACAGCTGGATCGGCACATAGCTCGACGAATGGTGCACCAGCAGCTTGCGCTCGTCGGGCGACAGGGCGAAGCGCTCCACGCCTTCCAGACTGGTCACTTCGCGCAGTTTGCCGTCTCGTGCCGACACGGCGCACACTTCGTAGGTGCCCGGGTTCTTCGGATTACACACCATGAATGCGGTGCTGCCGTCGCTGGTCCAGCTGACGTTGGTCGCTTCCCACTTGCCCTGCGTGAGCGCGCGCGCTGCGCCCCCCAGCGGCTGGGTGTATAGGTGCGAGTAGCCGCTTTCTTCGGACAGATACCACAGCGTCGAATTGTCGGGCAGCCAGCCGAAGTCGTTGTAGTCCCACGTAACCCAGGCGTTGTCGCTGATGCGCTTGACCGGCTTGAACGCGGCCGCGCCCAGGTCGACGGTGGCGATCCAGCGGTCCTTGTTGTCGACCGCGCGCAGGCCCACCGCGACCTGCGTGCCGTTCTGGTTCCAGACGATCGGCGTGCCTTCTTCGTCCAGGCGCACGGCGCGGTTGCCTTTGTGCGCGGGACGCTTTTGCGCCGCGCGCATGGCCGCCAGCGGGTCCACCGTGACGCCCGGCAGGCTGTCGTAGGCCAGGTCGCGCACGCTGCGGGTGGTCAGGTCGATCAGCTTGATGGTTTGCGACACCGGCACGTCGCGCCCCACGCGGGGACGCTGGTCTTCCACTTCTTCATAGCCCGATTCGGTCACGTAGCGCGGCAGCTTGCCGATGCGGCTCTTGTCGGTGGTCTTGGGCGAGGTGGCCACGATGGCGTAGCGGCCATCGGGCGAGACCGCGCTCGCATCGATGGTGACTTTGTCGCCCAAATAGATCGGGGCCGGGCCGCGTGTGCTGTCGGCGCGGCGTTCCTGTTCTTCGCGCGCGCGGGCGGCGTCGCGGTCGTCCTTCTGGCGCTTGAGGGTGGTGATCAGGCGCAGCTGCAGCTCGCGCAGCGCGTCTTCATCCGGGGCGGCGGCGGGGTCCTTGGTGGCGCGCAGCATGGCCACCGGCGACACCAGCCGGTCGCTGCGATTCCACGACAGCCATTCGTGCTCGGCGCGGAACTGCACCGCGCGGCCATCGGCGGAAAACTGGGGCGCGGCCACGCCGTTGGCGCCGCGGGTGATCTGGGTCAGCGCGCCGCTCTTGAGGTCGCGTTCGAACAGGTCGCCATTGCGCACGAATACGGCGCGGGTACGCTCGCGGTTGTAGACCACCTTGTCGGTGTCGAGGCGGGACAGTTCGGTGTCGGCCACCAAACGCGCTTTGGCGGGAGTGGCCTGATAGATGTCGCGCAGCTGGGAGCCGGCGCGCTTCTGCTTGAAGAAGACCTCCTTGCCGTCCCAGCTCCACCACGCGGTTTCCACGGGGGTGCCGATCCAGTCGGGGTGGGCCATGGCCTGATCGAGGCTGATGGGGGTGCTGGCCGCGGCGGGGATCGCCCACAGTGCGGCCAAAATCGGAAGAGCGAATAAGCGCATCGTCGTTGGGGTGTAAGGGTTATGGGAGCCTTGCGGCTAGTGCTTGGAAGCATTCTAGCCCACGCTCCCCCGTTCACACCACCGGCGACGGGATCGTTACTTACTTCTGGTTCAACTTGCTGCTCAGACCGACTTGTGGTCCGTCTCTGGCTTGGTGCGGCTGCTGCGGCTGTCGTTGACGGCCATGCCGATGCGCATCAACAGCGCGACGGTGGCGATGGCGCCCGGCAGGTATTCGATGATTTCCATCTTAGTCGCGTCCGGCGATGGTGCGCAGTTCGGCGGCCAGGGCCGGGTGCATGTGCTCGTAGTCGTTGGCCATGGCCAGCACGCTGTTGCGGTCGCGCAGCAGGGAACGGGCTTTGCGGCGTGGCGCGGCGACAACTTGCTGGGCGACGTAGCGGCGTTCCTGAGCGGCGAACAGGGCTGCGGCGAATGCGCAGGCTGCATTGGCTACGTCGGTAACGTAGGCACGCAGACCACTGGGAGCGCTGTATTGGTAGGTAGCGGTGTTCATTCGGTGTTCCTTATGGGATAAGCTTTGTTGCCCTCAAGTATAAGTAACCTGCATCCATAATCCCAATTGTCATTTGTGATGCGCGTTATACGTTTAGCGCATATTGATCAGTATGGAAACACTTTGGCCGGCGCGGCGCGATCATTCGCGGATGGCATGCCGGGCAGGTGTCGGCACGGCCGTGGCCGTCGTGGACGACATGGGCGGAAGCGGATGGCGAAGGTCACGGCAACCTCCCTGATCCACCCGCTTGTTGCCCTGGCTGGTAGGCCTATGTTGTCGATTTATCTCTGCCCGTGCTGCTTATTGCTGCCGGTGGCGCTGGCGCAAGGCGGCGACCAGCAGCAATCCGGCGCCCAGCATCAGATAGCTGTCCGGCTCCGGAACTGGGGTGATGGTGGACCCGGCCGTCGCACCATCGAGCGGGGGAGTGGACCAGATGGTGCCGATGTCGATGTAAGGCGTTGGTTCGACATAAGCGCTGTTGAACGGCGGCTCGGTCGCAGCCGGCACGGAAGGGAGGGTGTCGGTTTCCACGGTGAACGTGATCGTGCCGAGGTCGACTTCAAAGCGATCGACGCAAGCGCAGATGAAGTGCGGCGCGGTCCCGTTCGGGTCGTACGGGAACAACCCCGATGATGTTGCGCCGGCTGCTTGAGCCTGGCCCGTGGCAGCGGCCGACAGGAGCGCAGCGCATAGTACTGTGCGGAGATTCATTGTGACTTTCGTTGGTTAAAATTGTATACTAGTCAACCTTGTCTAAAAGTACAATCATTCCCTGCCATTGTTACTTCTACGGTACACGGTTCCGCGCGTCGGTCGGGAGACGCCTGATGGGGAAGAATCTTGGTGAAGGCAATTTTTCGATAGTTTTGCGATGCGGCGCGTCCGGTAACATGCACGACCACTCCACTCCTGTTGAATAACCGAAGGAAGCATGACCCGACTTTTTCACAGCGTGCTTGCGGTTACCTGTCCGCTACTCATGGTATTCCTGTCGGGGCCGCTGGAAGGCATGGGCGTCAAAGGCATTACCGAATTCTGGTTTCCAGCGACGGCGGCGCAGCAGCGCGCCATCGGCGACCAGCTCGGCTTAAGACCGGGAGCCATATTCTTTGGGGCGGCGGCCCAGTTGGCCCAAGCTTGCCAGGGTCCGCCGGACCACGGCGTGCTCCGCGTCTGGCGCAACTTGGCGCCCGTGGCCATGCGTCCGATTCAGTAAGCAGTAACAGAAACGCCGGGCAGTTACGCGGGGCAGTGACGCGTGGCATACAAGCGCGTCGCAGGGCGGCCGGCCGGCGCTGGCGCCGACCTGGTGAAGCTCAGCGCCATTCTGATTCCTGTGCGCAACGAGGCTTATGAGTCGATTATGTTATTGTTATGCTTGCTTAAATTGAACCCTCGTACTGCTCCCCCGGCGGTGAGGCGTTGGGGAAATACATGACGACTACGGCACTATCGGTTCTGCAGGCACTGCTGTCCGAGTTCACACAAGGCACGCGGCTGCTTCAGTTGACCACGCCGCTAGGCGCGGACAAGCTGCTGGCCGAGTGCGTGCGCGGCGAGGAAAGCCTGGGTGCGCCGTATGCGTTCGTCATCAGCGCGCTGTCGGCAGATGCGGACATCGCCCTCAAGTCGCTGATCGGCCAGCCGGCCCTGCTGCAGCTGCTGACGGCGCGCAGCCGCAGCGAACTGCGCCCGTTTCACGGCCACATCACCGCCGTCGAGCATTGCGGCGCCAACGGCGGGCTGGCCCGCTACAAGCTGACCTTGGGGCCATGGCTGAGCTTTGCCGGCATGGGCCGCGACAGCCGGGTATTCCAGAACATGACGGTGTTCGACATCCTCGACGCCATCTTCGCCGAGTACCAGGGCAAGGGCAGGCTGGCGCCCCAGTGGCGCTTCGACATTGCCGAGCGCGCCATTTACCCGGTGCGCAGCCTGACCACGCAATACCAGGAAAGCAATCTGGCCTTCGCCGAACGCCTCATGGCCGAGGAAGGCTTGTTCTATTATTTTGAGCATCTGGGCGATCCGGACAGCGCCTCGCTGGGCAGCCACACCATGGTCATCGCCGACCACAACGGCAGCTTCCAGGCCAATGCGCAGGCGCAGATCCGCTTCACCCAGTCCGGCGCCGTCATGAAGGAAGACGGCATGGACCGCTGGCGCAGTGAAGTCACGCAGCGCACCAATGCGCTCGAACTGGGCAGCTGGGATTACCGCGCGCTGGGCCGGCGCGCCGTCAGCGCCGAGCGCGCCGACGAGACCGGCGTGCGGCTGCTGCACCGCGACACACTGACCCCGTACGCCTACGAAACGCGCGAACAGGGCCAACGACTGGCCGACATCCAGTTGCAAGGCGTGACGGCGCGCGCCCAGCTGTACGTGGGCGCGGGCACCGTGCGCACGCTCGCGCCCGGCACCACCTTCACCCTGCAGGAGCAAGCCCAGTTCGACATGGCCGAGGATGACGACGCGCGCAACTTTCTGGTCGTGCGCGCCGTGCACCTGATGCACAACAACCTGAGCGCAGAACTGAAAGCCGGCGTGCAGCAGCGCCTGAACAGCGCGGCGCTGGCGCTGCTGATCGACGACGAAGCGTCGGCCAGCGTGCATGCGGTCGGCGCCCGCATGGGCGAGCGTCCGCTGTACCGCAACCGCATCGACGCCATCCGCAGCAGCACGCCATACCGCAGCGATCCGTTCGATGGCAACGGCCAGATCCGTCACCAGCGCCCCACCGTGCACGGCCAGCAGACCGCCATCGTGGTGGGCCCGGCCGGCAGCGTGATCCACACCGACCGCGACCATCGGGTCAAGGTGCAGTTTCACTGGCAGCGCGGCGCCAGCAGCCACAGCCGTCTGGACCATC
>CALRYE020000022.1:0-54835 GCA_943372275.1 Janthinobacterium lividum | reverse complement strand
GGAGTGCCCGAGTCATATCGTGACGAGCTGTCAGCGTGGGGCGCAATTCCTTTACGTGGCGAGCTCCAATCGCTCATTGGCAATTTCCGGGATGATTGCATGGTGAGGGATCCTCAGATGCGCTTTTTCGATTGACATGGAAATGCCTCCTGCAATTGAATTCCCGGCAAGGATAGAGCGTCTTTTCCTGCACTATTTCGACACCCACTTCATTGCAGACAAAGGCGCTTCTGCGCAGAGCGCTCAGTTTGAGCGCGAAATCCGCTTGGCGACACGAATCGCTGTGGCCAGCTCCGAAACAGTCTACATCCCTGCAGCCTCGTACTACGAGTCGCCCTTGTGTCGGCGAATCCTGACCGAACTCGATGAGCTGGTGGGCTTCGGTTTCGTTGTCCTCTCAGGCAGTGCTCCGAACATCGACGAGTACATGCGTCAGCGCCAGGATGAAGCATTCTATCGGAAAGGCAGCGCGCAGCATGCATGGTACCGAGCACAGCATGACTCGATTTTCGACCTACCCTACCTGCCTCGGAGCCGCAGCGCGACGCGCGATGTGACGGCCCACTGGAACAAGAACGTGCGTGATGACACCCTTGCGCATCGCTTGCGAGACGCCGTAAGCGGACCGATCAAAGCGTTGGAACGCCGCCTTGAGCACATCCCTGAAGAGCTTGGTGGACTGGCTTTCATTCCTGACCATGTGTACGAAATTCTCGACCTGAAAAATGCGACACCTCTAATGCGGACGCGTATCAGCAGCGTGATTAACGAGGGCTATTTCAAAAGCTACGTGGAAGATCTTGTTGCTGGAGTGGTGGTTGACCTGAGGTATCTAGCAAGCGATTTTCAGATGCCATCTGCCGGCCGGAATCTATCGTATGCGAAGATGATTCGTTTCTTGCAGGAGGAAGGCCTTTTGCGAGAGCTCTCGGAGTGTGCTCCGTCGCACCTCGTGCAGATGGGCAAAGATCTCTCGTGGCAACGGGCCCTGCAAACTCGAGTAAGCTACGTCGGCCTTCCAGGCCACGAAGCCACAGCCGCTTCCCGACCGCCAATTTTATTGCCACCGATGACAATCATAAAATCCCCCATGCAAAATCCTGCGCCTCCGCTCACCCAAATGACTGTGCTGTGTGTGGCGGCCGCTCAGGTCGAATTCACGGCGGTTCATCTCCGTCTCCGCAAGGACTTCGGGCCCGAAAAGCTAGTGTATCTGGATGACGAGAAAAAACTTTACGCCCTTCAGTTTTCTGATTCAGCAGGCAGCGCTGAATGGTATTTGGCTGGCCTTTCGTTCCAAGGCACGGTCGAAGCAGCTCAGGCGATAACGGAAATGCGGCATGCCCTGCGGCCGCACTTGGCATTGATGATTGGGATGTGTATGGGCATGCCCGATCGGAAACTCGCGGTTGGCACTGTGGTCATCCCAAATGAAGTGTTCGGATTCGATCACCGTCGCGTTACCGTCAGCGGCGAGCATTTCAGACCTCACGGCGGATTTGTTGACAACGGTTTGTATCAGGTTGCCCGTATTCTGGGTTCTCGGCCACGAAATTACCGGGTGATTGCGGACAAAGCTCTGGCAAGTTCGAGTGTGAAGATCGAGGACGTCGACGCGGAGTTGGTTGCACACATCAAGCAAACGATTCCCGACGCAGTTGCGTTTGACATGGAAGGGTTCGGGTTTTACCGAGCGTTGCAGGACCACAACTGCCTATGGATTAAGGCGGTGGCCGACAGCGGTGAACCGCAGGAAAGCACGGCGAGCCATCGTGACCAAAAACAGCAAGTCCAAGCTGATGTCACTGACAATGCGATCGACTTCGCGATCGATTTGGTTCGCTTCTGGGCAACTGCTCAAGCGGTGGATAAGCCTTGATCAATGTTTCGTTGATGCCCTTTATTACACCGTGAGCTCACGGGGCCCGCCGTTTACAAACGTGACCCCCGTGCAGCTCGCGTATGTCGATGTTGTTTTAGGGAGGATCGCATTTCGCTGCGGTCTCCCAGCTCAAGGTCGGAAATCCGTTCTACAGACCACAACAAGTTGCTTCGCCTAGACCGATCACTGACCGCGATTGGGGGGATCAATATTGTCCAACGAGTCCAAGATCCAATAGTATAATACTGTAGTTATATACAGTCTTTTTTGCATGTAAAAGCGAACTGAAGCTTCCATTAATATCCCCTTCCATTTCGTCGTTCCCAGAACGAAGTGGAACTTTTAAAACCAAAGTTGCGTCTAATAGACGCAGAAGTGCGTCGTAAAAACTTAAAAATGTGTCCAGAAGACGTAATAACGCGTCTAAAGCCCCAATTCATGCGCTTAGTTGGCAAGAATCTGCGTTAAAATTCAGCAATGAAGGCTCGAAAAATTACTGTCGCCGATGCATGTGAAATCACGGGTTACACCCGGAATCAGATGCGCGCGTTGCTGAGGGATTTGCCGGCGTTTGTTAGTTTTGATGGCATTACGAAATCTGTGCGGACTTTCACTCGCCACGAGTTGTTATTGATTTGCGTAATAGCGGAAATGGAAACTCGCTTCGGAATCCGTCGGACTGCAATCGGTGGACTTGTCCAAAAATTGGCCGATGCAATTCAAGTGCCCAGAGCAGCTGGAATGACAGCACGCCTAGACATCTTGTTCGCCCCTCCGTCGGTGACCTACTCGACCGCCGGTGGGCCTGTCGCTGAGGGGGTAATTATCCCTTTGGGGCCGATTTTTGAACGAATCGAACACTACTTGAGCGGGTATACCGATCTTGGCGTCCAGGCGGAGTTGGCACTCGGGCCGGTCGTATGGAATGAAAAACGTGGACGCGAGTTAAAAGCCTAGCGTTCGTATAAAAACAAAAGTAGTGGACCGGAAGTAATGAACATAAACGCTGGCCGTGACTGGTTGGAGCATCTTGACCAATCCAACGATGGATTGGTTGTGGATGGTCTTGTCCGGGTCGAGGACTATCAGTACGGCAACCATCCGCCTGAAGAGGTGTTGGTCATGGAGCGAGCACGCGATTATGGTGCTCAGTATGTGTTCTTTGAGGCTAGCAGAAATGGCAAACCCCAGGTCGCCCAAGCATTTGTGTTCATTGCAGCGAGTCATGATGAAGACGCTGCATTCGCCGACACTCATAAGAAGCTATGGAGCTGGGGAGGCGTGCCATTGCTGTATCGAAAATTGCCTGGCCTCGTTCAACTCTTTAGATGCGCGCACGGCCCGGACTTCGTAAAACAAGGACGGGTCGTCTGTAATCCTGTGCGAACACTTGAGCTCGCCGTATCGATCAGTGCGCGCGATTCTTGGTGGGACGCTATTCAACTTCGCAACGGCACATTGTGGGACGACGCGGTTGCATGTACGACGCTCCTGTCACGAACCCAATCCGCTCATAAAGGTTTGATCAGTGCGGTAAAAAGGCTCAGCGACGTACTGGACGAGAAAAATATACTGCCACGCAAACTTCGTCGAAAACTGCTTATTCTTTCCTTGCTTATCGCATACCTTGAACAGCGTGAGGTGTTCAAGGATGGCTATTTCGATGGCTTCTTGCCAGGAGCAAACGCATTCTTCCAAGTACTCGCCAATGGAGAAGCGCTGGTTTCTCTGCTACTGGCGCTCGAAGCCAGATTCAATGGCCACGTTTTTAGTTTTGAAGAATCGGACCGCGACGTGCTTCGCGCTAGTCAGCAACTGACCCGCTTTTCTAAGCTGATAGAAGGACGTGAAGAAGCGAATGGTCAGCTCACTTTATGGAACTTGTATTCGTTCAAGGACCTTCCGGTCGAATTGATCAGCCATATTTATCAGCTCTTCGTAAAGGATGCTGATAGCTCAGTCTACACGCCACCATTTCTCGTACGTCTAATGCTTTCTGAGACACTTGATTGGGATAGACTCGATCGCCTTCATCAGCGCGAAGAGGTTATTTTGGATCCTGCATGTGGATCCGGAGTTTTTCTAGTCGAAGCCTATAAGCGACTCGTGTTGCACTGGCGTAGTCGAAACGAGTGGAAAAAGCCTGGAATTCCCGTTCTGAAAGGACTGCTCAATAAGGTCCGCGGTGTGGACCTTGAAGAGGGCGCTGTAGAACTTGCATCGTTTAGCCTGTGTCTCGCGCTGTGCGACGCCTTGGAGCCAGAAGAAATCCGATCAAGTATCAAATTGTTCCCACGTTTAGATGGTAAAACAATTTTACATAAATGCTTCTTTGAGGCGAAAGAACAAGGACTTATCACTGGAAAAATCGGCGTGGTTGTTGGAAATCCGCCGTTTACATCAACACTTAGCACTCCAGGGTCTAAGCGCAGCTATGACCACTATAGAAAAGCCGTCGGCGCGCTACCTGACAAACAGTTGGCGTACTTATTCTTGCACGAAGCGATGGAGCTCATCACTGAAGGCGGTGTCCTGTGCATGCTCCAACAGTACAACTTCCTGTACAACCAGCAATCGCTTGGTTTCCGGCGTGACTTCATTGACAAGTGGGACGTGCTGGAGATCCTTGATTTCATTTCAGTTCGCGGCCTCTTCCAAAAGGGCGCAGCTGATACTAAGTGTGTTGTAGTAGTGGCCGAAGCATCAAAGCCTGCGGTCGAGCGGCAGATTTTGCACGCCACATTCCGGCGAAGTGGCCGCTCAGTCGCCGAACTTGGATTCGACATTGATTACTACGATATGCATTGGCTACCACGACGCCTGGCACTGGAAAACGACTCCGTATGGCGTGCCAATTTACTCGGCGGCGGTCGATCATTAAGCTTGGTTGATCGTCTTGGCAAACTGCGCACCCTGAAGTCGTACGCGAAGGCCCAAGAATGGGATTTCGGAGAGGGATTTATCGAGGGACAAACGGTCCGTCGCCAGGAAGCTTCACATATCACAGGTCGGCAATATCTTCCCTCGAAGGCGTTGACAGCCGACGGAGTCGATGTAAGTCAGATCAGCACGAAGGAAACTAAATATTTTCGATCGCCGTACACGGAATCGAGGTATTCAGCGCCAATGATGCTTGTACGGGCGCAAATGGATCTAGCCCATTGTTTGTGGACCAAATCTTATCTAACTTATAGCCAGAGGATTATAGGATTTTGCGCGCCGAAGCATGACATATTGAAGCTTAAGGAAGTCGATAAATGGATTATCGAAAACAAGCTCGCGTTGCAGGCCTACGTGGCGCTTATCAGTCCAGGACTTTTTATTCAGAAAGCGACTGCACTGCAAGCGGACGACATATATTCGTTGCCGTATCCGGACGACCGCAAACTTGACCTGAGCGTGAACGAAGCAATACTTGCCGATGACATCGTCACATACTATCGCGACTTGGTTAGGCTCGGTGAGGACTCGAACGCTATGGGTCGCGCAGCGTCTTCAACTTTCGTCGAATTCAATGCTGTTTTCCTTGAACAGATCAATACTATTTACCACAAGAAGCCTCTCGTCGCACTACAATCATTCGAATGGCCAGGCGTTGTTTGCCAGGCATACTGTTTTGGCGAGGGAACCGTTGACTGGACGGGCGCTAGTGACCTGAAGGAAAAATTGAATGCGCTATTGCACGATCAAGGTAATTCGGGACTGCACGTAACGCGGATTTCTCGCCTTTATGATGGAAATCATTTATTCTTAATTAAGCCTAACCGTGCCCGGTTTTGGCTTCGATCGGTCGCGCTTCGAGATGCGGATGAGACTTTAGCCGACCTTCGTATGCAAGGGTTCTGACGAAATTTATGCTCGCTAAATTCCATAACAAAACGCCTTACTCCGGAAATTTTGATCAAGACCTTCAACCAAAGGGTTTGTCACTGCACGTTGTATTGGATTTTATCGAGAGCGAGTTGCCGCGCTGGCGCGACAGTCCTAATCGAACGCAGGATACGGCCGAGACGGTCTTAACGTCTGATCTCGCTGCATACCTTTCGCACGTAGCCCGTCATTCTCAAGGGATGGATATTCTCCAATTCCGGACTGAAATCCCTGATGAGAGGTGCAAAGGCCGCTCAATTGACCTTGCACCAGGACCATGCGGAGCGGTGTTGTTGGTCAATGGTCGCCGTTACACATACTCTGATATTTTGATGCCTATAGAATGCAAGCGCTTTCCCATTCCTAAAGGTAAAGATCGAGACGAGAGAGAGTACGTAATCAGTTCGCTAAGCAGTACCGGTGGAATTCAGCGGTTCAAAGCGGGCCACCACGGCGGCGCACATCTTGTAGGAGCGATGATTGCATATGTTCAAGCTGATTCGTCATCCGCATGGTTCGAGCGTGTCTCTACTTGGATCGAAGATCTCGCAACGGCTGGCGAAACCGGATGGTCCCGCGATGACTTGCTATATTCCGAACGCGAGGGCTCGGCCGTACACTTCTACCGCTCTCTCCATACCCGACAAGCTTCACTTCCGGATATTGAACTAAACCATCTATGGTTAGACATGGTTGTCTGAATAGGGCCAAACGAAAAGAAAGCCAGTACATGCGCGCAAAGACCGCACGAGTCCCCCGGAAGCGTCGCTGGCCGTCTGCTTTTTTTCCTTACAGTGATGTCCTCACTGATTTGTTCACGAAAGTGAGTCTACAAAGTCTTTCGCTGCGGCCAGCGCTCGCCTGAGGTTTACCGAGCTGGAGTGCTGTAGAACTATCGGATATGCAGGGAATTCGCCCGCATGGGCGCTGGCGTTCATCAACTGGTAGCCCTGGTAGAAGGCCACAAGTACCGCGTTCCAGTTCGTAGCGGCAAGGGGCATTTTGTTAGCAGGACGCCACATTATTGCGAAGAAGGTTTGCTTCAATTCATATGAATCAGATCCGTCTAGACATTCTGCCAGCTTTTCGGCATGTGCACCAAGCTCCTTTGGTGAGCTATTCAGAGCTAGCTTTAAAATTCTCGCGGCAAGAAATTTTGACTTATCGGCTGCATTGGGCCGGTACGCTCGTTCGTCGTTAATAGCCTGCAGATGCTTCTCAAACAGATCCAGAAGTGGCTGCGCATCATGCACAGGGGGGCTGGAAGGACTTAGCGCGGTAAGAAAGCGATTAACACGTTCATGATCTACTGCATGAACAGCTTTTAATTTATGGACGATTGCAAATTCGAGGTGGTAGATCAACTGTGCAACATGTTCTAAGCGCGCTTCAGGACAGTTGAGGGGCTCAACTTCGGCAGATTGGCCTAAGTCCGTTATATAAAAATGAGTTTCGCTGGCTGGGCAGATTGGAAACCAATCGGGGAGCGTAATTGGCGAACTCGCTTGCATGAGACGAAATTCTTCCTTTGCTACAATAAGCACGGTTAAACGAGCTTTGCTCGTGCCCGCCAAGCTCTCTAAGGTGACTCTATTTAAGTCGAACAGCGTCATCACATCCGCGAGCACAGCGTTTGGATTTCTGAAAGTATCGGAGCGAAGTACTAGCGCTACGACGACCTCGTTGTCAATTTCGGCCAAGAGCGAAGCTGCGAACTCATCGCGCAGACCTTCCGATTGCCGAATCCAGAAAAGGCGAATAGAAGCATTCTCACGCCATGGCACGGTCTGTAAAAGTTCCCATACTCGTTGTTTTGTGTAGTCCATGTCAATTTATTGTTGGTGATGCTGAGCCGGCAAGACGAGCGAGGAGCTTGACCCCAGGGGAGACCCACCCGTCTTTGTCGCGTAAGAAATTAGATAAGCTTCCGGTAGTAAGCAAGCGCGAGACAGGTATTCGAGCTGCTGTGCAGATGGGAGTAGCCATCTGTTCAAAAACATTCACGGAACATTTCCAGTTCTTCGGGTGCTTATGCGCGAAGGCCCTCAAGATACTTCCGATGGCATACAGCCATGGCTCATCTTTCATAGCTTGCTCGCTTAAATACTCGGCCATCTGAGCTTGGAAAAATTCATAGTGGCCGCTGCGCTTTAGCGCGGCCGGAGTTAATCGATCTTTTGCAAAATTACTGAAATGCCTCTCGGACAGCACCACATCGCTCATGCGGAAGCTGTTCTCGATGAGCCAGTCGCAAAAGTCGACCATTAAGTTAACAGTGAGGTATGGGTGTCCGCTAGTCTCTAAGAATACCTCCCACGTGAAAGAGTCGTCAAAAGATAATTTATCACTGAGAACATATGATAGAAACTGACTAAACTCAGTCTCATGGGCGCCAGCAACATGATTGAATAAGGGGAAGTTGTGTTGTTGAACGAGCGGGCTTAGCTGACTTTGCGCAGACAGAACCAGATATGCGTCAGGGCGCTGCCCCATAAAAATTAAAAGATGCTGCGTTGCAAAGTCAACCATCTGGCTTAGCAGTGGTAGCGCGACCTTCACTTTGAGCCCGGAATCGTCACGAACACGCGCGTCTATTAGTCCGAATAGCGTTTCATACTCGTCGATAATAAAGACTATCCTTCGACCTTTCGCATCGCTTGGGCTAGCGGCAAGAGTGCATTCGTTAACCGCGTCCATGAAAAACTCGTCACTGATCTCGCGTCCGGAGTCAAACGCGTCTCTAAGCCTGCGGCGAAAAATATTCTGAATTGGCTGCCGAAGCACACTGTCCATGGTCTGGGTCACGACGACAGAGCTCCCTGTAAAATCCGCCATTTCTTGAGCGGCCGTTGTTTTTCCCGACCGGCGGACGCTGCACCATAAATGCACGCCAACGTTTCCATCGAACTCTTGCAAAAGGCGTTTGACACTGTATCTCTCAACCATGAATTGACGTCGAAAGTCTGGATCATCCAAAGGAAAGTCACCTGCGAAGTTGTGAGTCATCACAGTGGGGTCGCTATACGCCGTGTCATTGACGATGTGCGAGTCGAGCTTTCCAGCAATCAGTTCGGACAGAAGATGAATGGCCTCTGAGGTCGCCCGTATTCCAGTAGCATCCACAACGCTCTGAACCTTTTCTTGCTCAAGTTGCTCTTGAAGGTGCGGGTCGATTCGACCAATGACGACCACGGCACGCAGCGAAAGCGCAGAAAGAATCGGCTGAGCAGTGAGGACACCGCGATGGAAACACGTCAACAATAGGTCGCGATTAAGCGCTCCCCTCCGAGCTGAAAGTGTAATATCCAAGCGCGCTGGCCCGCGAATCGACAGTCGGCTGTGGCGAGGCAGCAAAACGTCATCTCCGTGGAAACGATGAGCTACACGCTCAACGGCCAATGCTGAGGCTGTCAAAGCGATGTGAAGCTCCTCGTCACGAACCGTTATAGGGAACTCGTCGAAGAACGAGAGTAGCTCGGTTCCGCGGCATAGGCCTACCGGAGGAACCCAGGCCCGACCATTCTTCGAGAGAATAGTCCAGCCCTTAGCACCGGCGAACTGAACGGCGCCGTAACCGCTTAAAATGGAAGTAATGCCGACCGATAGGAGTCCCCAAAGCAGTTCGGCGGACTTTGCAGTAACGATGGTTGCACGTTGCTCAAGATAGACAGAAACAATCAGATCCAGAAAAGACTGAAGGCCACCGATCGACTTGATTTCGGCAACGTCCGGAAGAAGCCCGCGATCGATTTGAAATTTATACCCTCGGTCGAAGATTTGTTCACTGTGAGTAGACAGCAGATTACCCAGCTTCTGCAACTCAATTTCCACCTGGCCGGAGCCGGGAACTTCACTGAGTGCATCTGTGAAAAACAGTCGTAGTGCGTCACGATAGTGCGGCGTCCACTTAAATATGTGATTGCTCGCTAACCTGTTTAGGGTATGAGCGAAGCGCACATCCAACGGCTCAGTTCTGGACAAGGGGGCCGACGGGACATGAATTTTGGACTCCCCTTCCATGCCGACCACTGCACCAGCCAACCGGCTCATCCGTAACTCAAGGACGTTTCCGAGAATGCGGCGCTTCCTATTACGAAAACGAGCTATTAACGATCCAATTGCCGGTGACGCCAATATCAACTCGCCAGGCAGCAGTTCGTCGATGAGACGTGTGAGCTGCCGTGAAGCCTCTTCCATCAGATTTTTCGAGACGAGACCGGAAATCTCGGTTAAAAGTTGACGGGTCTGGGCGCTAATTGCTTCGATGATAATCCTCTTAAAAGTTCGGTGAAAGGAGCGGAGCGATGCGGTCGCGTATGCCAACAATATATTCTGGTACAGGAGCCTTGTGTATACCGATCTATCGATCCGAAATCATCCGCCTTACCAGTACGTGCATAGTAGCTTGTTAACGGTCGGCAGGTGAGCTTGTCGCCACAGGGCCGCCTGCGCTCTTCTTAAGTTCCCCGTGGACTATGTTCGGCGCATCGGCCTCATATCGGCAAGCTTATAAAATAGCCGACCTAGGTCAGACAGCTCTCTTCGTTCTCCAGTTTTTCAGCTTTCCTACGACCTGGTCGTACCAATTCGGACTGTCTGGAAAATCCTTTGTTAATACGCTATATCGAATGGCACCTCTGCGCCATGCGGCGCAAAGTCTAGGTTCCAAATCAACGAGCAGCCATGCCGTAAGCTGTAGTAAATGGTGTCGCTCAGCGATGGGGCGCATTTCGAAGGATATGTGACCTTGAGACAGCGAAATATCATGAGCACCGACCTGCTGCAAAACGAAAGTCCGCAGGGCGACGTGCGGGTAACGTGAAGTCATGATTTTGCATAGATGATGCAGCACTGCGTAACGATCAATGGACCAACATCCATTGGATCCCGCAACGGCGCCTTCAGTGGCGCCGGCCATCATAACGGACGCTGGCGAATCATAAGAAATCGGCTCGGCCGCCGGCGCAGTGCAGAGGTCAAAGCCGCACCGGTGACAGAACGAGACGGACACTTTGTCCATCATGTTTGGCTGATTGAAATCAAGACGATGAACGGCGATTGCTGCGCCACAATTCGGGCACCGATCCAGGAGCATCGTCTTGTGGCGGATACAGACAGTATTTAGCGCGACGCGCCAGCATTTTCGAAAGTAGGGTGTAGCGTCCTCTGCTAAGCACGCAGGACAAAATTGGAGGCCGAATCCCATACGTTTCCGATGGTACATTTGCAGGACAAGCAGCCAATGCAGAGCGCCCGCTGATCGGAACTTTTGATATAGCGTTCCTTCGTACATGCGCAGCGTTGTGTTCGCTACGATCGGATGAGGTGTACCCGTTCGAATGCTAAGCTCGGTCAACAGCCACGGCGGAGCCAACCGGTCGATGTCGCGATTCCACACTTGAAGGTGTTCGCCGAAAATGGCGTTGCAGAACGTCTGAACTTTTAGCCCATGTCCATGAGCCAAGCGGACAAGCCAGCAGGAAAGCAATTCATCTGGCAAGGGCTTATAGCGGATTGGCCAGAGCTGGCTGGCCGGCCAGGTCCTGGATATTAGTGGCGCTTGTGCTGCTTGCGTTTCGACGGCGGAACCCATGATAGGGTACCAATTTGCGCCAATGTGATTCGTTCTGCCTTGCTGCGAATCGCATCAACTGCAAGTTCCTTCACCAAATCGCACATATCGCCGAGCGTGCCCTCGCTGCGCGTATGGATCGCCAGCATTGTTGCTGGATCTTTCAGGTTCGATGACGACCTTAGCGGCATGCGCAATTCAAGCGTCGCGAGCAGCGCTCCAAATTCGTTATTCGGCTTCCATAGTGGAAGTTCTTCCGGCGTGAAGCGGCTGGACATTTGAGGATCCGTATTAAACGCATTGTAAGCATCCTCGATGCCGGCCGCGACTATACACACCATAGTTTCATTGCCCAGGCTCTTGAGCGCATTGCGAAATTCTTGCTGCCGATTCAAGCTGCCGGCAATAAGGTGGTGGATTTCATCGACGATCAGCATGCGCACGTCCATCTGCCGGAACAGGCGCTTTATTTGTGAGTACTTCTCCTGAACCGATGAAGTGGGTTTGTACGGCGTCATCAGCGCGTCCAGTATGCGCGTGTAGAAATCAGAAATGTCCGGCTTCGGCGGCGACTCCACCATGATCACCGGGCATATTGTGACTTCGCCTGCCGGATCGAGATCGGGAAGATGCTCCGACACAAAGCGTCGCAGAATGGATGTCTTCCCGTTGAACGATGGGGCAACCAGAAGGAGGTTCGGCATGCGCGTGATGCGTGGATATGTCAAGAGCTCCTCCATGCGCCCGATGATGCGCTTGGCATCTTTGTAGCCCAGCCAAGCGCCCTCACGAATAGCGTAGATTCGCGAATCGTCCGACTTGTCCGCCAGGGTGCGGGCACGCTCGTTGAGGTGGGTATATGCATTTTCAGCTGGCAGAGATTTATTACTCATCGTCTAGCGGCTCAATGGCATCAGGGTTATAGCCGCGCACCGCTGTGGGCATGGCCGATGGTACTGGAAGGGATACTTGCGGCAGGCTCTCGACTTTTTCTTTGCGGGTACGGTCGTGTTCGACCCGTCGCTGTTGGGCTCGTCTTGCCGATTTCGTCTTCTCGGCGGCATCGGCTTCAAGTTCACGTTGTTCATTGAGTAGAGCGAATACCGCCTTCTCGTTCTCGTGTGGAATGCCCTTTTGGTCGGCACGCCGGTGCGCCTCGCGCAACTCCCAAATGCTGACCGGCGGCAGGCTGACATCGCGATAGGGGATCGCGAAGTGGCGCTTTGCAATCTCGTCGAAAAAATACAACTGACTGATATCGCGTGGATCCCGGTGGAACCGGAACTTGCGCCGGTGCCGCGAAAATTCCGGATGGGGCGTGTTGATCCAGGGGCGTAGCACGTCATGATAGTAGTGCACGTCATCAATCAGAACGCCGTAGTTCTGAATCGTGCGTTCGATGAACGGCATGAAATCGATGCGAAGTTTTTCCTCGTCAAGTCGTCGCGCCGGGAGCCCGCGCCCAGGCTTGCCCTTGGTGCCAAGCAAACCCTCGCGCCATTTTGTCAGAGGCGTAGTACCGATCCCAGCGTGAACCTTGCGGTGGTAGCGGGCGAAAAAAAGAACCAGCCATTTTTCCAGTTCGCCGAATGTCATGCAGGCATTGCCCTCGGCATCGTAGGTGCCCTTCTCGTCCGGACCAGAGAACGTGGCGCCCTTGACGGTCTTCAGTCCCTCCGACACGGTGCCCATGAGCCGCTCGATGTGGGCGCCGTAACGCGGCTTCTTGACCGGGCGCAGATGAAGGTCGACGTCATATTCGTTACATGCCACCTGGAGCATGTCTCCTCGAAACTCACGGGCGTTATCCATATGCAGGATGCCCATGACGCCCCAGCATGGCCAGTCCGTCGAGGTGACACCTAGCCGCGACATCCATTTTTCCTTAGGCATGATCGCGTGAGAGATGCACATGCCGGCCGACATGGCGGACGGCGCATCCAACGTGAGATACATTCCAAGGCAAACCCGACTATTCACGTCAATCGCAAGTGTGATCCACGCCCGCCGAATCGACTTCCGGTGCACGTCATCGACGATGATCACCGGGAGCAAAGTGTGATCGATTTGCACGAGGGCGAGAGGCCAGTCGGCGTCGCCGATAACGCCTTTTATTGGATCGTGTTGATCATGCGCTGCGGCTTCGCCTTTTCTGCTGGCGGTTCGCTCGCGGCCCTTGGATTTATCGATGCGCGCCTTGATGGTGTTGTGCGCCGGCAGGCGCAGGTTCGCATTTGAACACCGCCGTCTGATTTCTTCGACGGTGGCGGCAACCGACGTTTTCTGTTCGGTGTCGTGAAAATTTTCAAGGCAGTCTACAATGATGGCGTCGACTTCCGGCGACAGCCTGGTGTTTCCTGCGCCGCCCCTGGCCCGATAGTTCGGCAATAGGGAGGACAACAACTTGGCCTGCTTGAACGTTGCCACCCAGCGGTACAAGGTGGCGCGGCTGACGCCCGCTTCCACGGCGATCTTATCGGCCAGCGCATTGGCCCACTGGCGTGCAGGCGTATTCAGAAGTGGTTCGATGTGGCGCCGCCGCTCTTCAGCAACCTTCCAATCGTCCTGTGAAATTTCCCACAGCTCCAATTTGGCCGTCGGCGTCGTGGTCGTCGTGCCGATGACCTTCGGCGGGCCAATATCGCCCATTTTCATCAGCACCTTTTGGCCGGAACCGACCTCTTTGGCAAGGACGATGTTGACATCCGGTATGGCCACAACGATGTACTCGCGACCGTCGTTGGTGATGGTAGCGCCCTCTGTTATCCATAGCTGGGTCCGCTCTTTCTCGCTCATGACAAACCTTCCGGCAGATTGAGGATGACGCCGTCGCCAATCGCGCAGTCGAGATCGACGATCAGTCTTTTCGTCAGTACCATATTCCAGACGACTGGCATCCAGTAGAGTTGGTCCTCGTCGGTGAGCGCTAGTTCCGCCAGCAGGTCCGGCAGCGATACGGTCCCACTGGTGGCGCGCGTCAATGCAATGATTCGGGCGCAATCATCATCTGCTGGATTGATGTTGCGGTATTCCCTCAAAAATTTGATGTTTGCCAGGCGGGGAGTCCGGATCTCCTTCTCGGTCGTGATGCCGAAGTCCCAACCGCGTTCTAGCACGTACAGCGTAGCCGCTGCAAATTTCGGGGCGTATTTTTCAGCGTATTTCTTCAGATCGTCCGAGTGCTTGACCTCGGTCAGGAGCGGAGGGCGCACGCAACCAGTGACGGGATCGGGCCGAAAGCGCACCAAGAGGTCGGGCGTGTAGCCTTTCGCCACGCCCGGAAGGGGGATGTTGACCGGCTGCTCCTCGAATCCTTCGACCATATCGTCGAAGTCCATGAGTAGCATGTATTCCTTTTCGAGGAGAGACTCGAAGCCGCCCATCTGCCCGTTTTTTCGGCTCGCGAACTTGCCGGTCACGCACAGGTGGTTTTTTGGTATTTTGCGCACTGGCATGGAAAGCGATTCCCAAAAATTAACTCAATCGATCCGATTAGTTTGGCATTCCCAACAATTCGGTTTGTCGGCCAAAGGCAGGTTGAAATTGATTCGTCTCGACGCGATATCCCATTGCCCGATACCCGCGTTGTCGTTTTTCCCACATGCGCGAAAGCTGCGGGTTGTCCAGCTCGACGTAGTCGTGGATTAGTATTTCCGTCTTGCTGGAGTGCTCGCGATGTAGACGACCCGCATATTGCTGCAACGTGCCTTCCCACGAAATCGGCAGCGTCAAAATCAAGGTGTCGAGTGGAGCATGATCGAAGCCCTCGCCGACCAGCTGCGCACTCGCCAGCAGGATGTGAGGTGCATCGTCCTGCAAATTGGCCAGGGCCTCAATGACCACTTGGCGCTCCTTCGTTTTCATCCGTCCATGCAGTAAGAAGCGTTGTTGGGGGATATCTTTCAAAAGCTCGTACAGGAGATCAAGATGCTCGGTGCGCTTGGTCAGCAACAGTACCTTGCGGCCGGCGTTCAGCGCCGTGATCGCATCTGCGACGATACGGGCGTTGCGACCGCTGTCTTCCGCCAGCAGCCGGATCACTTCTTGGATGCTCGCATGTGGCGGGATCGGCGGCGTCGGAAGGTGACCAACGTGAACGACCAGCTCTTTTGGTACATGGGTCGGACGCTTGGCTACATGTCGTATCGGCCCGCACTGCATGAAAATTATTGGGTGGTGACCGTTGCTACGAACCGGCGTGGCGCTCAGCCCCAATACATAGCGCGAATTGGCTTCATTCAGGACCGCTTCAAATGACTGCGCCGATAGGTGGTGTGCCTCGTCAATGATGATCTGACCGTACTGGCTAAGCAGCTCTGGCAAATCGTCGCGTCGTGCCAGACTTTGGATCACAGCGATATCGAGCATGCCGGTCGGCTTCTTCTTGCCGGCACCGATCAAGCCGATTTTCTGTCCCTTCAATTCCAGAAAGCTTCCTAGTCGTTCCTGCCATTGACGCATCAATTCGGCTCGGTGAACCAGCACGAGGGTGCTGACCTTTCTGTGAGCGATAGCGGCCGCAGCCGTTACGGTCTTGCCGAACGCCGTCGGGGCAACCAACATACCGAAGTCATGCTTCATCATCGCGGCCAGCGCTTCCTGTTGATCCGATCGTAGCTTGCCAGAAAACGGCGCATGCATAGGTTGGCCCATCGAGCGGACGTCATCCAACCTCAACTCGATTTTATTAACGGAAAGAAGTGATCTGACATCGCCCAGGCATCCGCGTGGCAAAGCCAAGTGCTTCTGGCGGTCTTCAGCTCGCCCAATGATCCGGGCGATATTCCACGTTGACATGCGCATCGCCTGCGCTTTGTAGAATTCCGGATTTTGGAATGCGGCCAACCTGATAAGACGGTTCATCAGCGATTGTGGAAGCCCAGCCTTTTCAATAAACAGCTGATTGCCGATCGTCGCGCATACCGCTTTTGGCATCGTGTCCGAGAGCTTGACATCTGGTTTGGCGGCGCGCACCCATGGCGTATCCGCATTTTCGTCCGGCACGTCTGCATAGGCGATGTCGAGAGGATGCCGGTCGCCTACAAGCTTGGTCAGTGCCGCCTCGATACGCGCTTGTGGAAGCGGCACGATGCTTTCTAGGAATACCCATTGGTCGGGTACGGGTTGCAGATTCGAGTCGACGAAAACGCTGCGCCCCAGTTCACGAGGGTGTTTTTGCAGTGGCAACGCGATCAAATTGCCGAACCCGCCTTTTGGCATCGTGTCCTGGTTCGGAAATAGGCGATCGTAAGACGACAGCTTCAATTGCCTGGTTCGCGCACAAGTTGCGCTAATCAAGGCGGTACCCAGCCGGCGAGCGTCACGTGCCGGGGTCGGGTTCGAAAAGAACAGCCACAGGTGGGCGCCGTTGCCAGACCGCGAGATTTCTAGTGCAGCTGGCAGGTCGTTGAGAATGCATGTCTGCAAGACCGCCCGCGCGTCCTCGCGCCAATCATCGTCGTCAAAATCGATGGCAAGAAAATGACACCGATCATCTACAAGTAGTGGATAGACGCCGGCAGTGATGTTACCCCTCAGGTGGCTCTCGATTACATGGTCTGTCACAGGAACGTAAAGGCTGTGGCTGCAATCGCTGCACTTGATTCTCGGCTTTTCGCAAACGCCTCTCCGCCATTCGTTGGCGCAAACTGGCGAGTATCCGGCCTTACCGCTTTGCTGCCCTTCCCAACGTACGGGATAGACGTCGTCCCTTCCGTGGAAGAGCTTTCGGAAGAGTTTGACCTTTGCGCCTGGAGGCAAGGCGCTGGCCTTCGACGGTGGGACCGTGTAGTGCGCCACTTGCTCGGAAGCCTGCTGTGGATGAGCAATGCCGTGCGCGGAGAGCAGCGCCTTCAGCACTGAATTCTCCGCACGCAATTGTAAAACTTCCGCTTCGATTTTTGACATGCGGTAGACGGTATCTGACCATGAAGCTGAAAGTCCTTCTCCATTCAATCATGACACGGGGATGAATACTTCAGCGCGAAATTGGTCGGCGAGAACTGTCTCAATATCTTCTGATTCTTGTCTCACTAACTTCTGGTCGAATATACGTCAAAACGGGTGAACTGTCTCGTTATGTTCTGCATGTTCACAGTCGAGGCGATCGTGGCGTAAGCTGTCGATGCGCAACTGATGCGCAACTGAGGACCCGACGGGCGCCAGCGATGGCGCCCGTTGTTGTTTGGGGCACCTTAGCGGGGAATGGGTTTCTGTGAGTTCGCTGCCCGCTCCGGTATCATGCGGGGATGAATCAAATTTCTTTTGTTCCGTTTATTATTGGCGTCGCTGGCGGCAGCGGCAGTGGCAAGTCCACGGTGTCCCAGCAGGTGCTGGCGTCGTTCGGCGCCGATATGGTCTCGGTCGTGATGCAGGACGACTATTACCGCGACCAATCCGAGCTGGCCCCGGACGTGCGCCGCCAGCAGAATTACGACCATCCGCAAGCGTTCGACTGGCCTTTGCTGGTGCAGCATGTGCAGGCCTTGCGCAATGGCGAAACGATCGCGATGCCGGAGTATGACTTTACGATCGACAACCGCTCCACCAAGACCATTGCCGTCAAACCGGCCCCGGTGATCGTGATCGAAGGCTTGTTTGCCTTGTATGACGCGGACCTGCGCGACATGATGTCGCTGAAAATCTTTGTCGACACCGCGCCGGACGTGCGCTTCATCCGCCGCATGCAGCGCGATATTGCCGAACGGGGCCGCTCGCTGGAAAGCATCGTGGGCCAGTACCTGGACACGGTGCGGCCCATGCACAAGCAGTTTATCGAGCCGACCAAGCGTCACGCCGATGTGATCTTGCCGCACGGCGCGAACGGCCCGGCGGTCGATGTGATCACCACCAAGGTGGCCAGCGTCATCGGCCAGTTGGAGCGGCGCTGACCGGTTGCCGGGAATTACTGGCTATGCAATATAGCGGGCCAGTTCCTTGCGGCTTTTGCTCTCCTCGCCCAAGGTGGCGACGATACGGCGCATGGCCGCCTTGTGCTCCGCGGAACTGGCCACCAGCGCCGTGAGCGCGTCTTGCTTGCTACGCACCACCGCTTGCAGCTTGCGGTACGACGGCAGGCGGCCGAAGGTGGCGATCAGTCCGAGCGAGAGTACTTCCACTTCGGCCGTGGCGATGTCGGCCAGCGCTGCGCGCACGTCGAAGTCTGCCACGGGCAGCATGCCGGCCGGCACCGATTCGCGCGGAATCACGGTATAGACTTCGTCGAGCGGGTCGAGAATGAAGCGCAGCGGCTGGCCCGCCTCGTCGAGAATGTAAGCGCTGCTGTCGAAGGGAATGTTGTGCTGCGCTTCCGTCATGGTTTCTCCGTCATTCTGTCGTCGTTTTCGTGTACAACCGACATTATGGGGCACGGATGGTAAGCAGGCTACCGGCGCAATCTACGGCGCGGGACAGGGTGCGCGCAGCGCATTCGGCCTGTGGCAGGCCCCCAGTCGAGTCTACGTGACGCATTCGCGGTGGCTCACTTCCACCAGAATGCCGCCCGGTACCCGGCAATAAAACATCAGGCTGCCGTAGGATTCTGCAGGCGGGCCCTGCGTGGCGATGCCCGCGGAGGTCACGCGCTCGTATGCGGCGCGGACCGCTTGCGCCGACGGCTGCAGGAAGCCGATGTGAAAGGCGCACGGGTAGGCTGGCGCGGGATCGTGCGTCAGCACCAGTCCGAAGCCGTCGGCGCCGCGCAGGATCGCCATGCCGTCGTTCGCGCGCAGGGCGACGGTGGCAAAGCCGAATCCGGTCACGAAGAAGTCAATCGCCGCCGGCAAATCGGGGACGGACAAGTCGATGTGGTTGAGCTTCACGGTTCAATCCGAGAAAAATCTGACGGTTCGACCATCGTCTCGACACTTCGTTCACAGCGCTGGCGGTGTGTAGCGGTAATGCCCCTGAATCGTGAACTCGAACAACCGGTCATCCATCTTGGTGCCGCCGCCAATGTTGTGAATCACCAGCGGCGTGCCGGACGGCGACCTGGCGTCGGCCACGATGCCGATGTGGGGGAGATTGCCCGGCAGGCGCCAGGTGACGATATCGCCCGGTAAATAATCGGTCGCCACGCGCGACACCGGCACGCTCTTGCCGTGCCGCCCGAACCAGGTTTCCAGGTTGGGCACGCGGCGGTGGTCGATGTTGGTGTCGGGCCTTTTCATACCCCACGATTTGGGATACACGCGCCAGTGCGAGGTCATGTCGCGGTTGACCAGCAGTTGCAAGTCGGCGCCCAGGCTGCGGTAGGCGCGCACTACCACATCGGTGCACACACCGGTCTCGATGGGCACATCGCCGCCCGGAAAGCGCAGCTTGACGTAGCGCGGATCGTAGCTGCGCGTCACACCGATCTGCGATTTGGCCGCCGCCACCAGATCCTGCGCCGGCGTGGCACGCGCCGCCGGTGCTGCCAATCCCACCACCAGTCCCATCGCAACCACATATCGCAAAGCGCGCATACCCGTCTCCGTCAGAAAAGCCACAAATTAGCAAACCAGCAGCAAACCAGCAGCAAACCAGCAGCAAACCAGCAGCTTAGCACCGCATCACGGACCAATCATGACGAAACGCCAAGCACGCGTACAATTACAGATCGCGGCGCGGCCGCTCTATTTATGTATCGGAATCAGCATGCATCAGCACAAATTCGATCCAGAATCGATGAACCAGTTCGGTTCGAAAAGTCTGCCCGGCTACCTGGGCGTGGAAATCACCCGCGTGGGCGGCGGCGAAGTGGCCGCGCGCCTGGAAATCAAGCCGCATCTGCTGGCGCCCAATGGTTACCTGCACGCGGGCACGGTCGTCACCCTGGCCGACACGGCTGCCGGCTATGCCTGCTTCGCCAACTTGCCCGAAGGCGCCAACAGCTTCACCACCATCGAACTCAAATCCAACCATCTGGGGACCGCGCGCGAAGGGGCGATTGCCTGCGTGGCCAAGGCGGCCCACATGGGCCGTACCACCCAGGTGTGGGACGTGACGGTCACGAATGAACAAACCGGCAAGACTATCGCGTTGTTCCGTTGCACACAGATGATTTTGTTCCCGAAATAGGATGGAAGTGCCGGATTGCATCTGGTAAATTGGCCGGACCAACCACGCTGATTTTGGATTCCGCCATGAAATTGCTCCCCGCCGCTGCCTTGCTGGCAAGCTTGATTAGTTCCTCTTCCGCCATGGCGCAGGCACCAGCCGATGCCGTTTTTCAGGGGCTGGGCGGCAAGCCGGGCATCAAGAAGATTGTCGACACCTTTGTGCCGGGTATGCAGGCCGATCCACGCCTCAAGGAGGCGTTCAAAGACACCGACGTGAAGAACCTGTCGATGCGGCTGGAACAGCAGTTTTGTCAACTGAGTGGCGGTCCGTGCAAGTATGAAGGCAAGGACATGAAGGAGATCCACGACGGCCTGAACGTGACGAATGCCGAGTTCAACGCAGTGGCGGAGAACCTGCAGATCGCCATGGAACAGCACGGCGTGGCGCCGTCGGTGCAGAACAAACTGATGGCCAAGCTGGCGCCGATGCAAAAAGCCATCGTCACCAAGTAGCGTCCGGCCGCGCGGCGGCACCGTGCACATGCTGTAAAAAAGGTCGGGGTCGGCGCGTTAAGCAAACGCGCTGACCCCGACCTGTTTTGCGCCTTAGTCTACAAAGGGCCTATTGGGGCCGACCCCGTTACAGCTGCACCCAGTTACCCGTGAACAGCACCTTGCCGGTCGGACGATCCGGGAACGGCGAGCCACCCTTCGGCTCCAGCGTCACCGCCAGCACCTTCACGTCATCCGAGATGGCATTGTCGGGCAGGGCGAACTGGCCGCGGTTGTTGTCAGGCAGAACGCCCAGCGAGCGCGTTTCGCCCGCTTTCGAAATGGCCCACAGATGCAGGCTGCGGTCCGAGGCGATGGTCTGCGCGCCCACCACGCGCGCGTCAAGCACCCGGCGCGACTTGTCGACCGTGAGCAGCATGCTGGTCTGCGACTTGTCGTCCACCAGGGTGGCGACGTAGTTGATCGCCGGCGCATCGACCGGACCCTGGGTCAGCAGCACCACCACCAGCAAGGCTGCCAGCGAACTCGACACCAGCCCCAGATTGCGCCAGAACGCCAGGTTGTCGTTCAGCCACAAGCGCCAGCCGGGCGCGCCGGCCTTCAGGTTCAGGCGCCGCTCGATGCCGCTCCACACGCTGGCCGGCGGCTTCACGTCGCCGGCGAACTCGGCCATCGGGGCCAGCCGCTGTTGCCAGGCGGCGGTGATGTTGCGCAGGTCGGCATCCTGGAACATCCAGGCTTCGAAGCGGCGCCGCGCGCCTCCGCGCAAGGTGCCCAGCACGTATTCCGCCGCCAGTTTTTGGCGCAGGACGATGTTATTGCGGATATTCATGCTTGCTCCCGTTTGGCCAGGCAGGTACGCAGCCGGTCCAGACTGCGCCTGATCCAGGTTTTGACGGTGCCGATGGGCATCTGCATCTGCTCGGCCACTTCACTGTGCGACATGTCGTGGTAGTACGCCAGCGCCACCACCTGCCGGTGCGCCGCTTCCAGCGCCGACATGCACCAGGCCAGGGCCTTGGCATCGCCGCTGATTTGCAAGGCCTCGATGGGCGTGGCTTGCGGATCTTGTAGTGCATTCATAACGTCGCGATCAAAGAGGTCCGCATCGATTTCGACCGTGGCATCGCTGCGCCGTAAATGATCGAAAGCCTTGTTGCGCACGATCGTCGCCATCCAGGTCATCGGCGCGGCCAGGTGACTCTGGTAGTTGGCGGCGTTATTCCAGATTGCAACGTAACTCTCCTGCAGGACTTCCTCGGCGAGTTCGCGCTTGTGCAATATACGCAGCGCGAAGCCAAACAGTTTCGATGAAGTCGCGTCGTACAGCTGGCGGAAGGCGGCAGCATCGCGCTTGGCGGCGGCCTGTAGCCAGATTTTCAATTGCTGCGGGTCGAGCGGATTGGCGTCGATGGACACTGCAAGCCTTGATGGTGAGGTGGGAATGACCGCGACGGGGCGCGGCTACGCAGGCTGAGGTTATCGCACGGTGATACCGAAATACAACATATATTTTGCAAAAATACAGCAAAATAGTTGAATCCGATTGGCCTCCTGCTGCGTACACCCTATGTCGCTGTGGCGGAACAGAGCAATTCTGTAAAATCCAATCTTTGCACGGAACGCGCACGGGAGAAACAATGAAGCACACCACGGGATCCATCGGCGCAGCGGCACTGCTGCTGGCAGGCTTGGCGCTGACGGGCGTGGCCCAGGCGCAAAGTGCGCCCGACATGGGCAAGCTGACCGCCACCGGCGGGGTCAGCCAGCTCGAAGGGGCGGGCGGGGGCGGCCTGACGCCGTGGGCCTTAATCACCGGCTACGGCACCCGCGACAGCTGGGGCGCCAACGCCCACTACACGGGCGTGCGCACCCAGGATTACACCTTGGACAGCCATGGCGTGGCCGTCGGGGTGGCCGACCGCATCGAAGTGTCGCTGGCCAGCCAGCATTTCAAGGGCAGCCTGGCGCCGCTGGACGCGCTGAGCATCAAGCAGGATATTCTGGGGCTGAAGGTCAAGCTGGTCGGCGACGCCGTCTACGATCAGGACCTGTTCCTGCCGCAGATTTCCGTCGGCCTCATGCATAAGCGCAATAAGGGCATCGGCGGACTGGGCGCGCTGGGCGTGAACAATGTCACGCAGCTGGGCGCCAAGGACGACAAGGGCACGGATTACTATCTGGCCATGACCAAGCTGTACCTGGATTCCAGTCTGCTGGTCAACGCCACCGTGCGCGCCACCAAGGCCAACCAGATGGGCATTCTCGGCTTCGGGGGCGAGCGCAACGACAGCTACAAGGCCATGCTGGAAGGCTCGCTCGCCTACATGGTCGACCGCAAGCTGGTCGTCGGCGTGGAATACCGCATGAAGCCGCACAACCTGGGCGTGGACAAGGAAAAGGATTACTACGACGTGTTCGCCGCGTGGTTTCCCACCAAGCATGTGTCGGTGACGGCGGCCTACGCGGTGCTGGGCGATATTACCGTGTTCAATCCCAAGCGCCAGCGCGGCGCCTATCTGTCGGTGCAGACCGGATTCTGATCAGCCGGCCAGCGCCGTCGTCAGTAATGCATGCAGGGCCGGAAACTCCGGCTCGCCCACGTAGCGCTTGAGGATCTTGCCATCCTTGCCGATGACAAAGGTGGTCGGCGTCATCACCACGTCGCCGTAAGCCTTGGCGATGTCGCCGCCACTGTCGAGCGCCACGATGAACGGCAGCTTGCGCGTCTGCGCATAGTTCAGCACGTAATTGGGGGGATCGTACTGCATGGCCACGGCCACGAATTCCATCCCCTGACCCTTGAACTTATTGTACGTCTCGACCATCTGCGGCATTTCCTTGACGCAGGTGACGCACGACGTGGCCCAGAAGTTAACCATCACCACTTTGCCTTGCAGGCTCTCGGGCGTGATTTTCTTGCCCTCGATGCTGATGAAGGTGACTTGCGGCGCCGGTTCGGCGCGGGTGGACATGACGTAGCCGCCCGCCGCCAGCGCCAGCACGGCGGCGCCGATCGCGGCAGGCTTGATCCAGGAGCGGGTGACAGTGGACATGACAGGCTTACAGCTGGACCGACGAGTTCGGCGCAATCGCCTTCAGTTCGTCTTCGGTAATGTACTCGAGGATCTTGACGACCTTTTGCACGCCGGACACGCCACGCGCCACATCGGCGCCGACCTGGCCTTCGCGCTGGGTCACGCGGCCCATCAGATAGACCACGCCGCGCTCGGTGACGACCTTGAACGAGCTGGCCGAGATGGTCTTCATTTCCACCAGGCTGGCCTTGACCTTGCCGGTGATCAGCGTGTCCGACGAGCGCGAGGTGTAGCTGGCCGGGCCGGCGATTTCCAGCTCGTTGATGACGGAAATGACGCCGTCGATGGCGCGCACTTCGCGTTCCACGGCGGCCTTCATGGCTTCATCCTTGACTTCGCCCGTGAGCAATACCTTGCGGTTGAAGCTGTTGGCGTTGACGTGGCCATGCTTGCCCGTCACGTTCGGCACGCGCAGGTCGGCCTTGACCGAGATCGACTTGTCGTCGGCCTGTGCGCCCAGGGTGCGGCGGTCGGCCGTGGCCACGGCGCCGGCAACGGCGCCGCCGACCATGACGCCGATGCAGCCTTGCAGGCTGGCCAGCATGGACACGCACAGGATGGCTTTCGCCAGCGGGCGCGCGGACGCGCGCAGGCCGGCGCGCAAGCGGGCATTAGTCATTCTCATCTCCTCCGAACAAGGCGACGTCGATACCGTCGCAAATGCAATGTATGGTGACCAGGTGAACTTCCTGGATGCGGGCGGTACGGCTATGCTGCACATTGATATGCACATCGGCATCGGTGAGCATCTTGCCCAGCGCGCCGCCATCCTTGCCGGTCAGCGCCACCACGCGCATTTCGCGCTCCAGCGCCGCTTCCACGGCGGCAATCACGTTGGCCGAGTTGCCCGACGTGGAAATGGCCAGCAGGATGTCGCCGGCCTGGCCGAAGGCCTGTACCTGCTTGGAAAAGATTTCGCGGTAGCTGTAATCGTTGCCCACCGCCGTCATGATCGACGTGTCGGTGGTCAGCGCCAGCGCCGGCAGGGGAAAGCGCTCGCGCTCGAAGCGGCCGACCAGCTCGGCGGCAAAGTGCTGGCAGTCGGCGGCCGAGCCGCCATTGCCGCAGGCGAGAATCTTGTTGCCGTTCGATAGCGCACCGAACATCAGGTCGATGGCTTCGGAGATCGGCTGGGAAAGTGGCTGGGCCGACTGAATCTTCAGTTCGGCGCTTTCGTGGAAGTGGGCGAGGATGCGTTGAATATTCATAGGTTGGGATTATAGTGCAGCCACAAGCGTGACCGGACAAGCGGCGTTAAAAATGCTTACATTTCCAGCACGTTCTGCAGCCATTCGGGCTGTGCGCCCTCGATGGCGACGACATCGAAGCGGCAGGGCGGAGGCGCATCGAAGCGCAGTAGATAGAGATTGGCGGCGTGCAGCAGGCGGCGGATCTTGCTGCGCGTGATGCTTTCAAGGGCGCCGCCGTGGCCCGCGGCGCTGCGCTGGCGCACTTCGACGAACACCAGCGTGTCGCCGTCGCGCATGATCAGGTCGATTTCGCCGCCGCGGCAGCGAAAGTTCGCTTCCACCAGCTGCAAGCCGCGCCCGCGCAGCCAGGTCAGGGCTTGCTGCTCCCATTGCTGGCCTTGGCGCTGGCGGCCGCTCAGGCGCAGCGGCCACATGCCCGGTCACTCGCCGATGCAGGTACCGGTGCACGTGCCGGTGCACCCGCCGGCGCGCCTGCCGAAGTAGCGCCGGTCTGCCTGGTCGCCTGCAACGCGCGCACGCGGAGCCGCATATCAACGCACCGGTTCCACCAGCAGGAACGCGCCGTTCTGGTAGCTCACGCCCGGCAGCTGGCGCTCGAAACTGGCGGCGCCCTTGCCATAGCTGATCTTCAGGCGGCCGGTCACGCCGTCCATCTGGAACTCGGTGCGCTTCTGGGCGATTTCGCGCGCCACGCGATAGGCGTCGATGCCCAGCGCGTACAGGCGGTCCAGGTCCAGCGTGGGGCGTTCGCCCGGCGCGCGCGGATACAATCCCACCGTGGGATGGTCGCTTTGCACTTGCCATGGCATGTCGAGCAGGTGCACGCCATCGAGTTCGGCCACGGCGCCGCCCGGCGCGCTGCCGGGATTGACCGACGAGGTGCCGTACACGGGCAGATCGGTGCCGATGCTGGCGCGCACCTGGCGCAGCTGGTCGGCGTCCAGCGCGGCGAGCATCATGGCGGGCGGCTCGGTATCGATGCGGGTTTTCAGTTCGCGGATGGCCGATTCGCTCAGGTAGCCGTTGGTGGCGGGAATGTCGACGGTCTCCACATGCATGCCCAGGCGCTTGCATTCGGCGATATAGGCCGTGGCGATGCGCTTTTGCCAGGCGCTGGTGCCGCTGACGATCAGCGCGCCCTGACCCGGGCGGTCGCCCGCGGCCCAGCGCGCCACCTGGCGCGCTTCGTCCTCGATCGACAGGCCCATCACCAGCATGGCGGCGGGCACCCGGGTGTCGGTCGGCGGATGGTTCAGCGCGATGGTCGGCTTGCTGACCATGCCGCTGGCGGCGATGGCGCCCACTTCGGGGCGCGCCAGCGGGCCGACCACGATGTCGCTGGCGGCGGCTGCGGCGGCGTAGGCGTCCAGCGTTTCGCGCGCCGCCGTGCCGTTGCCGGTGGCCGTGACGGCCACTTCGATATTGTCTTTGTCGCGTTCGTGCGCGGCCATGAAGCCGGCGCGCACCGCCTCGGCCGGCCCGGCCAGCGCCTCGGAGCGCAGCGGCAGCAGCAGGGCGATGCGGATGGGCGCGGCGCGCGGCGCCGCCCTGACCGCGGCCGATGACGCCGGGCCGGGCAGCGCGGCGCCCAGGTCGGCGGCGCGCGGATGGTCGCTTGTGTTTGCTGTCGCGGGCGCGCACAATCCACCCGGCGCGCAAGGGTCGGCCGGCATCGGTGAACTGCACCCGGCCAACAGCGTCAGCGCGGCGGCTGCAAACAGGCCCAACACATTATTTTTTTTCATCGCTTTCCCATATGACAGAACCTACGCCCAGCCCGATTGTCCAGCTTCCCGTCATGGGCGAGGCCGCACACCAATCGTATCCTATTTCGACGCTGTATATCGTCGCCACACCCATCGGTAACGTCACCGACATCAGCCTGCGCGCGCTGCACGTGCTGGGGCTGGTCGACGCGGTTGCCTGCGAGGATACCCGCAACACCGGCAATCTGTTGACACGGTTCGGCCTGAACCGGCCGATGATTGCCGCGCATCAGCATAACGAGCGCGAGGTGGCCGACAAGCTGATCGCGCGCCTGCTGGCGGGCGAGCGCATCGCGCTGGTGTCCGACGCCGGCACGCCGGGCGTGTCCGACCCGGGCGCGCGCATCGTCGACGCGGTGCGCGCGGCCGGCTTGCGGGTGTTGCCCGTGCCGGGCGCGTCGGCGGCGGTGACGGCGCTGTCGGCCAGCGGGCTGGTCAACGACCAGTTTTATTTTGTGGGGTTTTTGCCCGCCAAGGCGAAACAGCGCGAAACCGCGTTGCAACGCTTGCTGACGGTGGATGCGACCCTGGTGCTGTACGAGGCGCCGCACCGGATCGTCGATTGCGTGGCGGCGCTGGTGGCGGTGTTCGAGCCGCAGCGGCAAGTGGTGTTCGCGCGCGAGCTGACCAAGATGTTCGAGGAAATCCACCGTTGTCCGCTCAGCGAGGCGATGGCCTGGGTGCAAGCCGACGCGCACCGCGAGAAGGGCGAGTTCGTGGTGCTGGTCGAAGGCGCGGCGGCGGGGGGCGATGCGGAGGAGGCCGAGGCGGAGCGGATTTTGCAGATACTGCTGACCGAGTGTTCGGTCAAGCAAGCGGCCAATCTGACGGCGCAGATTACCGGGCGCAAGAAGAATGCCTTGTATGACCGGGCGCTGCAGATTAAAGAGGCGCAGGCCAATCCCTGAGCGCTGCGGCACTTTTTAGCCCTTCGCGTGGTCCAACTTGCAACGCGGGCGACTACGTCGACGCCATCGGCGCGGGTCGAATCGGGGGGCCTAGGGGTGCTGGTGAACGAAGCCGTGGTCGTCCGCGCCCGCTATTTCGGGGTTTTTCAGGATAAATGTGCGCCGGCCCTTGACCATCCCGATGTCAGCCGTTATGATTCTGGTCCTCGGAGTGTGGCGCAGTCCGGTAGCGCACCTGGTTTGGGACCAGGGGGTCCAAGGTTCGAATCCTTGTACTCCGACCAGTATTTAGTAAAGCAAACAGCCCGACAGTGGAAACACTGTCGGGCTGTTTTGTTTCGTGCGCGTTTTTTTTACCGCGCGTTGGACCGCGTGTTGCAGCGCGCTATGCGCTGCTCGGGTATTACGCCGCCGCTGCTGCCGCCTTCTTGGCCGCCAGCGCGTTGCCAGCACGGCTGGATCCCTTGCGGCCCAGCTGCGCGGAAATGTATTGTCCCGCTTCCACCACCAGATCCAGGTCGATGCCCGTCTCGATGCCCAGCCCATTGAGCATATACAGCACGTCTTCGGTGGCGACGTTGCCGGTTGCACCCTTGGCGTACGGACAGCCGCCCAGCCCCGACACGGACGAATGGAAAATCGTCACGCCCACTTCCAGACTGGCATAGATGTTGGCCAGCGCCTGGCCGTAGGTGTCGTGGAAGTGTCCGGAGATGCGCTGCAGGTCGAACGCGGCGGCGGCCGTTTCCATCACGCGCTGGGTCTGGCGCGCCGTGGCCACGCCGATGGTGTCGGCAATGTCGATCTCGTCGCAGCCCAGTTCGCGCATGCGGCCCACCACGTCGGCCACCGCCGACAGCGGCACCTCGCCCTGATACGGGCAGCCGAACGCGCAGCTGACGCTGCCGCGCAGGCGCAGGCCGTGCTGCTTGGCCGCCGCCGCCACGCTTTCGAAGCGGGCGATCGATTCGGCGATCGAGCAGTTGATGTTCTTTTGCGAGAACGCTTCGGAGGCCGATCCGAAGATCACCACTTCGTCGGCGCGCGCTTCCAGTGCCGCGTTAAAGCCCTGCATGTTCGGGGTGAGGGCGGAGTAAATGGCGCCGGGCGAACGGGTGATGCCGGCCATGACGGCCGCGCTGGTGGCCATCTGCGGCACCCACTTGGGGGAAACGAACGACGCCGCCTCGATGTTGGCAAAACCGGCGCGCGAGAGCTGGTCGATCAGGGCGATCTTCACCTCCGCGCCGACCTGCTGCTGCTCGTTCTGCAGGCCGTCGCGCGGGCCGACTTCGACGATCTTGACCTTGCTGGGCAAGCTGTTCATGGGAATTCCTTGTGAGAGTTAAGCGTCAGTAGCCGCGTTGGCGGTCGACCACATCCTCGACCGCCTCGCCGCGCTCCATGGCAGCGATCTTGTGTGCCATCTGCTGCACGCTGTCGCCACGCACCGTCAGCGCCGAGATATGCGGCGTGATGCTGATGCGCGGCTCGTCCCAGAACGGATGGGGCGCGGGCAGCGGCTCGTTGCGGAATACGTCCAGTGTAGCGCCGGCGATGTGGCCCGCGCGGATCAGGGTGAGCAGATCGGGTTCGGCCACCAGCGCGCCGCGCGCCACGTTGATCAGATAAGCGCCTTGCGGCAGTTTGGCCAGCTTGGCGCGGTCCAGCAGGTTGCTGGTCGCCGGCGTAAGCGGCAGCATGCACACCAGCACGCGCGAGGCGCGCAGAAACGCGTCCAGCTGCGCATCGCCCGCATACATGGTCACGCCGTCGATGCGGCGCTCGCTGCGGCTCCAGCCGTGCAAGGGGAAACCGAACGGCGCCAGCGCCTCGAGCACGCGCTGCCCCAGCTTGCCGGTGCCGAGCACGCCGATGGAAAAGTCGGCCTTGTCGTTGGCAGGCAGCGGGGCCCACACGCCGCGGCGGCACTGGCGTTCGTACTCGTCGAAGCGGCGGAAGTAGCGCAGCACGGCGTGGATGACGTATTCGGCCATCTGCACGCCCATGCCGGCGTCGCCCACGCGCACGATGGGTACGTCGGGCAGGGCGTCGCCATACTTCAGAATGGCGTCCACGCCGGCGCCCATCAGGAACATGGCCTTCGCGTTGCCCAGCGACGCGAGCAGCTCGGGCGGCGGCGCCCACAGCACCGCGTAGTCGCAGCCGGCCTGGTCGCCCGGCGCCCAGATCCTGACCTGGGCTTGTGGCAGTGCTGCCTTCAGATCGTCGACCCAGGGCGCCGATGCGCCGTCGGACCGGTACACGAGAATACGCATGCTTGTTTCTCCCCCTGTCGGTGAAAGCGGTTGTCCTCGCGAAGGAGGATTTATAGCACCTCGTCGAAGCCACGGTGCTATGGACCACTACCTGTGGAGCCGTCATGCCGCACATTGTGCGACCTGACTCCCCGCGAAAGCGGGGACCCATAGAACCGCTGCTCATAGTCAGCATGGGTCCCCGCTTTCGCGGGGATGACGAATCAACGAGCGGTGGCATTCAACGTAATGCGCGTCCTGCGACACCCTCCTTCGCGAAAACACCGTGGCTACTGTTGGTGCGCTCAGCCGCCGCAGGCAGCCTTCGGCGCCGACTCCAGCGTGGCCGCGCGGGTGTTCAGGCCCAGCTTGGCCAGCAGGGCGCGGTCGTCGCCGGCTTCCGGATTGTCGGTGGTGAGCAGCTTGTCGCCGTAGAAGATCGAATTGGCGCCGGCCATGAAACACATCGCCTGCACCGCTTCGCCCATCTGGCGGCGCCCCGCCGACAGGCGTACGCGCGCCTCGGGCATGGTGATGCGCGCCACCGCGATGGTGCGCACGAATTCGAACGGGTCGAGCGCGTCGATGCCGTGCAGCGGCGTGCCTTCGACCTGCACCAGGTGATTGACCGGCACCGATTCCGGATACGGATTCAGGTTGGCCAGCTGGGCGATCAGGCCGGCGCGCTGCAGGCGCGATTCGCCCATGCCGACGATGCCGCCGCAGCAGACCTTCAGGCCCGCGTTGCGCACCCGGCCCAGCGTGTCCAGACGGTCCTGGTATTCGCGCGTGGAGATCACGTTGTTGTAGAACTCCGGCGCCGTGTCCAGGTTGTGGTTGTAGTAGTCCAGGCCCGCGTTCTTCAGGCGGTCGGCCTGGCCTTCTTCCAGCATGCCCAGGGTGGCGCAGGTTTCCAGGCCCAGGCCTTTGACTTCGCGCACCATCTCTTCGACCTTGTCCATGTCGCGGTCCTTCGGGCTGCGCCATGCCGCGCCCATGCAAAAGCGCGTGGCGCCGTTGGCCTTGGCCTGGCGCGCCGCGTCGAGCACGGTGTCGATGTCGAGGATCTTCTTCGCTTCCACGCCCGTGTCGTAGCGCGCCGCCTGCGGACAGTAGCCGCAGTCTTCCTCGCAGCCGCCGGTCTTGATCGACAACAGCGTGGCCAGTTCGACGTCGGCATTCGGGAAGTTGGCGCGGTGGACCGTCTGCGCCTTGAACATCAGGTCGTTGAACGGCAGGTCGAACAGGGCCAGCACGTCGGCCAGCGGCCAGGTGGCGGCATCGGGCAAGGTGATGGCGGCCACTGGCGGGTGGAACGAAACGGCGGTCGATTGGGTCATGGCAGCTTCCTTGAATTTGATCTTGTTACGTGTTTGCTTGCTGTTACGTGAGTCTCGTGTCAGTCGCGTGCCGACGGCCAGCCCGGCAGTCCCGCGAGGTCGATGAATTTGGCCGCTTCGGCCGCCGTGGGCGAGTCCAGAAACGGTACGCGGCCCAGCATGGGCGCGGGAATGCGGTCCACCAGCGCGTCGACGTTTTCGTCGGCGAAACGCATGTCGGGGTCGATCTCGTTGACCACCCAGCCGGCCAGCACCAGGTCGCGCGCGATGATCGCTTCGACCGTCAGTAGCGCGTGGCTGAGGCAGCCCAGGCGCAGGCCCACCACCAGGATCACGGGCAGATTCAGTTGCGCGGCCAGGTCGGCGCTGTCGAAGCTGTCCGAGAACGGCACCTTGAAGCCGCCCACGCCTTCCACCACCACCGCGTCCGACATGGCCGCCACTTCCGCATAGGCGGCCAGGATCGGCACCGGCTCGATGGCGATGCCGTCGAGTTTGGCCGCGATATGCGGCGCGGCGGCGGCGCGCAGCATGTACGGCGTGGTCAGGTTGGCCGGCAAGTTGACGCTGCCGGCGGCGATGAGCATGTCGGCGTCGTCGTTGTGCAGGTCGCCGTCGCGCAGTTCGGCGCCGGCGGCCACCGGCTTCATGCCGCAGGCGCGTACGCCGCCGGAAGCGAGCTTGTGCAGGATCGCGGCCGACACCAGCGTTTTGCCGATCTCGGTGTCGGTGCCGGTGACGAAGCAGCAAAAGCGCGACGGCAGCCCTTCCGCCGCCAGCGACGGCTGGGTTTCCGGAATCAGCACCTGGTCGGGTGCGAGCGCCGGTTCGTCGGTGACGACCGGGATGACCGGATCGTTCAGGCTGGTGATATTCATGCGCTGGCCCTTTCGAGTTCATTGAGCGCTGTCGCCAGGCGCGCTACTTGCTGTTCGGTGTGCGCCGCCGACAACGTCACGCGCAGGCGCGCCGTCCCCACCGGTACGGTCGGCGGACGGATGGTGCCGACCCACAGGCCCTGTTCGTACAAGGCTGCGCCGGCGTGCAGCGTGGCGTCGTTGGCGCCGATGATGACGGGGTGGATGGCCGTGGCGGATTGCCCCAGCTCCCAGCGCTGCAGCTGCAAGCTGCCTTGCAGCTGCGCGATCAGGCGCTGCAGCTGGCCGCGCCGCTCGCGGCCTTCGGCGCCGCCGATGATGTCGAGACTGGTCATGAGCGCGTGCGCCAGCGCCGGCGGCGCGGCGGTGGTGTAGATATAGGGCCGCGCGCGCTGCACCATCAGTTCGATCACGCTGGCGTGAGCCGCCACGAAGGCGCCGCCCACGCCGGCGGCCTTGCCCAGCGTGCCCATATAAACGATGTTGGGCGAGTTCAGGGCAAAGTGCTCCAGCGCGCCACGGCCGTTCTGGCCCAGCACGCCGAAACCGTGGGCGTCGTCGACGATCAGCCAGGCGCCGTGGCGTTCGCACAGAACTGCCAGTTCCGCTAGCGGCGCGACGTCGCCGTCCATGCTGAAGACGCTGTCGGTGACCACCAGCTTGGTGGTGGCGTTGCTGTTTTCCAGCAGCCTGGCGAGGGCCGCCAGGTCCGCGTGCGGATACACCGTCACCCGTGCGCGCGCCAGGCGGGCGCCGTCAATCAGCGAGGCGTGGTTGAGCGACTCGGAGAAAATCTCGCCGTCGCCATCCCCGCCCAGCGTGGTCAGCATCGCCAGGTTGGCCATGTAGCCGGTGCAGAACGACAGTGCGCGCGCCGATGGGATATTCGGTCCGACGAACTCGGCCAGCCGGTCTTCCAGCAGCTGATGGGCGCGGCCATGGCCGCTGATCAGGTGCGAGGCGCCGCTGCCGGCGCCGTACAGACGGGCGCCTTCGGCCAAGGCCTCGATCACGCGCGGGTGAGCCGCCAGGCCCAGGTAGTCGTTGCTGCAGAAGGCCAGGATGTCGCGCCCGTCGACCGACAGCTGCGGCGCGCACGGCGAGTCGACCACGCGGCGCTTGCGGGTCAGGCTTTGCTCGTCCAGTTGGCGCAGCTGGCGCTCGGTCGCTTCGATCAGGTTCATGGTCGGGTCTTTGGCTGCATGGTCATTCATCAGATCACGGCATCGAACACGGCGGCGGTGCGGCTGGCCAGGGTGTCGATGTCCTGATCCGACAGTATATAGGGTGGCATCAGGTACACCGTCCTGCCGATCGGGCGCAGCAGCAGCTCGTGCTCGAGTGCGGCGCTAAAGAAGCGGCGCGAGAAGGTGGCCGCGCGCGCGGCGTCCGGCTCCACCGCGTCGAACGCCCAGATCATGCCGCGCTGGCGGAAGTTGGTCACCCGCTCGTGCTGCGCCAGGGGCGCCAGCGCGGCCGTGATCAGTTGCGCGCGGCTGCGGTTGCGCGCGATGACGTCGTCGTCCTTGAAGATGCGCAGCGTGGCCAGCGCCGCGCGGCAGGCCAGCGGGTTGCCGGTATACGAGTGCGAATGCAGAAAGCCGCGCGTGATGTCGGTGCTGTAGAAGGCCTGGTAGATCTCGTCGCGCGTAAGCACCAGCGACAGCGGCAGATAACCGCCGCTGATACCCTTGGACAGGCACAGAAAGTCTGGCCAGATACCGGCCTGCTCGCAGGCGAAGAAGGTGCCGGTGCGCCCGCAGCCGACCGCGATTTCGTCGAGGATCAGGTGCACGCCGTAGCGGTCGCACAGTTCGCGCACCAGCGTCAGGTAGAGCGGGTCGTGCATGGCCATGCCGGTGGCGCACTGCACCAGCGGCTCGATGATGATGGCGGCGATATGGTCGGCCCGTTCGGCGAACAGCGCTTCCACATCGGCGGCGGCGCGGCGCGCCACGTCGGCGGGCGACTCGCCGTCCTGCGCCTGGCGCGCGTCGGGCGAGGCCACCACGCGGGCGGCGCGCAGCAGCGGGCCGTAGGCATCCTTGAACAGCGCCACGTCGGTTACGGCCAGCGCGCCGATGGTTTCGCCGTGGTAGCTGCCCTTCAGGCACACGAATTCCTGCTTGGTTGCGCGGCCCGCGTTGCGCCACGCGTGAAAGCTCATTTTCAGCGCGATTTCCACGGCCGACGCGCCGTCCGAGGCGTAGAAGGCGTGACCGAGCACGTTGCCGGTCATGTCGGAGAGCTGCTCGGAGAGCTGCACCACCGGCTCATGGGTAAAGCCCGCGAGCATCGCGTGTTCCAGCTGGTCGAGCTGGTCCTTCAGTTCGGCGTTGATGCGGGCGTTGGCGTGGCCGAACAGGTTGACCCACCACGAGCTGATCGCGTCCAGATAGCGCTTGCCATCATGGTCGTACAGCCAGGCGCCTCGCCCGTGGCTGACCGCGATCAGCGGCACTGTTTCGTGATGCTGCATCTGGGTGCACGGGTGCCACACGCTGCGCAGGCTGCGCGCGACCAGATCGCCCGATGGCGTACGTTGCGTTGTCGTGATCACTGCAGTCGTGCCGGGAACGGTCATTCGGCCAACCACGAAGGTTTGCGTTTGTCGAGGAACGCGCCGACGCCGTCGCGGCCCTCGGCGCTGGCGCGCACGTGGGCGATGCGCTCGGCCGTGTCGGCCACCAGCGCGTCGTCGATGTCCTGGCCGGCCATGTCGCGCACCAGCTTTTTGGCCAGCGACACGGCATTCGGCCCGTTCGACACCAGCGCCGCGGCAATCGCCGCCACGTGGGCGTCGAGCGATTCACTGCTGGTTACTTCATGCACGAAACCGACGCGCAGCGCTTCGTGCGCCGTGAAGCGTTCGGCCGTGAGGAAGTAGCGCCGCGCCGCGTTGCGGCCCATCGATTCGATCACATACGGTGAGATGGTGGCCGGGATCAGGCCCAGGCGCACTTCGCTGAGACAAAAATGGGCGTCGCCGGAGGCGACGGCGATGTCGCAGGCGGCCACCAGGCCCATGCCGCCGGCGTAGCAGTCGCCCTGCACCTTGGCCACCACCGGCTTGGGGCACAGGTAGATGGTGCGCAGCATGTCGGCCAGCTTGACGGCGTCGGCCATGTTTTCGGAGTCCGAATAGCCGGCCATCTTCTTCATCCAGTTCAGGTCCGCGCCGGCGCAAAAGGCGGCGCCATTGGCGGCCAGCACCACGGCGCGCACGGCATCGCTGCGGCCGAACTGCTCGAACACCATGGTCAGTTCGGCGATGGTGCTGTCGTTGAAGGCGTTGCGCACTTCCGGACGGTTCAGCGTGACGGTGGCCACGCGCTCGGCCAGCGTGACGGTGATGGTTTCGTATTCGACGGTCATTGCTACTCCTGTCAGCGCCCGCCGCTTGTCGCAGGTGGGGCGCGGCGTTATTTGAGCTAAACTGCGCAGCTTAACTGCGCGGATTCCGTGCGGCGCGGTCAGCCATGGGGCGAATTGCTCGGTAAATCGTCCGGGAAACTGCCATCCAGGTAATACCAACGCGCCACGCCGTCGTCATGCTCGCGCACGAAGCGGCTGACCTCGTGCAAGCGGTGACCGCGGCCACTGATGCGGTACCGGGCCACGAATTCTACGGTATCGGCGTCTGGTGTTTCAGGCAAGTTTGCTTTACGTTGACGTAAACGTAAAGAAGATTTTACCTGAAGCTCAAGCCATTGCAACCGCTCATTTTCTTCCAAGATCGGTGTCGCCGGCAGCGTGCTGGGATGCCAGGTGGCGCGCAGATAGGCTTCATTGCGCTGGGTGTAGGCCGTGTAACGCGAGCGCATCAGCGCCTCCGCGGTGGCGGGAATGGCGGCTCCTGAAAGATACGGGCCGCAGCAGGTCGACAGGTTCGGGCCGCCGCAAGGGCAGAGGGCAGGGGCTGGCATGGTGGATGGCGTTAGCGGCAATCATGCAATTATCCATGATAAGCCGATGCAACGTCGGCACGGGCGCGGAACCGGGGCGGGGGGCCGTGGCAAGCATGCTCACGGCGCGAGTTGCTCAGCGCAGGGCGGCGTTTGCGGCGCCGGTTTCCGTCACCTTGGCCCACACGCAGTACTGGCCGGGTGTGACCGACTCCATTTTTCTCAGCTGGCGTACCGTCACTTCGCTGTGCGAAGGCAGCGCGCCGATGACTTTGCCGATGATGCAATCGTCCGCGCGCACCGAGTCGTCGGCGCGTTTTGGCACCTCGGTGGCAGCGACGATGGCGTCGCCGGGCTGGGGGACGGTGGCCGCGTTGAAGGTCGTCGATTCCAGCTCGCTGCCCTCGGACGTGCCCAGATAGACCCACGATACCGTGCTGGCCGGCTCGGCTTGCGGCGCGGTTGCGGAGTCAACGTCGCTGCTGCCGGCGCCAACGCCAGCGCCATCGGCCGCGGGTTTGGCCTCGACAGCAGATTCGGCCCCCACCGCCGGCTTGGTCGCCACCGTTTTTTTCTCCTGCCTGGACGCCGCGCTGGTGTTGGGCTCCTTCGGCGTTCGGCTTACCTGCGCTGGTGGTGGGGATGCTGCGCGGGGCGGTGGCGTAGCCGCCTCCGGGGGCGCCGGCCGGGCACCGGCAACGACAGGCGCCGGGGGAGCGGGGTCATCACGGTGGCTGCCGCCCGTGTTCAGATTGAAGGCGATGACTGACCCGGCCACCACCGCTCCCGCCCCGGCCAGCAGCAGTTTGTTACGGCGCGCCGCGCGCTGTGGATCGAGCGCCGCCCTGAGCGTGACGGCCAGTTTGGCGATATCCTCGTTCCAGCGTTCGTCCGACAGGCGGTAGGCCTGGCGCCGGGTGATGAACTTGAGGTCGTCGGGCAGCGCGGCCTCGGCCGGCATCTCGGCGCCGCCCACCAGCATGGGGATGACCAGCAGGCGCTGCTGCTGTGCCGTGGCGATTTCCAGGCGGACAAAATCGTCGGGCGCGTCGATACGCCGTTGCCCCTGTGCATTTTGCGCCCCCAGCCAGCGTGGACCGATCAGTACCAGCAACACCTGGCAGGACTTGACCCGCTCGCGGATGTACAACTCGAAGTCGGCGCCCAGGGGGATGTCGTCGATATCCCTGAACACATTGACCCTGCCCAATTCGGCGCGCAAGGAATCGGCCAGCCGGCCTGCCCAGCCCTGCGCGTCGTCGCGCCGATAGCTGATAAAGATTCCACTCATGACGGCCTCACTGTCCTCGCCGAACAAGGCGGGAATGACGGATCGTGGAGAATGAATTCATTATGCGCCGATGCACAAGGGGGCTGCGTTATGTTGCCCGATGTAGGGCGGCGTCAGTTTGTTATTGCACGCAAGCGGGCCGGGGCGACTTTACTTATTGGTCTAAGAGATAGCTGCAACAAAAAGATGCTGCATTCGATATCAGTCGGATCACCATGTCTCGCGCCCGACTGGCATGTGCTTGGACCATGCAACCATGTCTACTGGCTCCGCTGCGTTGACATCGCATTGCGCCACCAGCTCAGCCAAGCAGTACGCCGGTCGTTTGCGCCTTAAAAACACGCTATCGGCCTGGATGTCTACGGTAAGGTCGTCGCCCACAGAAACGTTCAAACTGGCCATCAGCTCGCTTGGCAGGTGTACCACCGCACGCTCATCCCATTTTTCAACGGACAGTTCCATACCTGACCTCCTTTGTTCCAACTTAGCGTACAACACACCGCGCCAGTGTCAACTAGATCGCAAATATATTCGACCGCGCACAACGCTATCGATCCCCTGAAAACTGCAAGCTGTCGATGGCAAACGGCGGCGTCGTCCCGCGCATGGCCCCTGCCAGCAGCCGCGCCGAACCGCAGGCGAACGTGAAGCCGAGCGGACCTTGCCCCACGTTAAGCCACAGGTTGGGATACGGCGTCGGTCCGATGATGGGCGCGCTGCTGGGCGTGGCCGGGCGCAGGCCCGCCCACGCCGTCACGTAGTCGTAATCGGCCGCGTTTGGCATGGTCTGCATCACCTGCCGGGTCAGGCTGGCGATGCGGCGCGGATCGACGCTGGCGTCTTCGCCCACCATGTCGACCATGGCGGCCACGCGCAGCCGGTCGCCGATGCGCGCGTACAGGATCTTGCGCTCGAAATCGGTCACGCTGACCTGAGGCGCGCGGTCGGCCAGCCGGATCGGCGCCGTCAGGCTGTAGCCCTTGAGCGGGTACAGCGGCAGCCTGACCCCGGCCGTGGCCGCCAGGGTGCGGCTCTGGATGCCGGCCGCCAGCACGAAGGCGTCCGCCTCCAGGCGTCCGGTCGCGCTACGCAGCCCGACGATCTTGCCGCCCGCCGTGTCGAACGCCTGCGCCTCGACGCGCACCATGCCGCCGAAGCGAGGATGGGCCAGCAAGCGCTGTTCCAGCGCCAGGCAGAACGCAAGGCAGTCGGCCACCGCTTCGCCGGCGTTGAAGATGCCCCCGGCCAGCAGGTGGGCCGCATCTGCCAGGGCCGGCTCGCACGCGACGCACTCGGCCGGCGTCAATACAGCCCGTCCGCTTTGATAGGAAGCGGGCTTGCTCGCGGCGCTGGCGGCGGCAAAGGTCTTGGGCGAGCGGTACACCACCAGTTTGCCCGCCTCGCGCCAGCCGAATTCGTCGAACGGCACCTCGGGCGCCAGCTCGGCCATGGCCTGACGGCTCAGTTCGCCCAGCTGCAGCAGGGTGGCCGTGGTGCGCGCATTCGCGTCGGCGTTGCACAACCGTAAGAATTGCGCCAGCCACTGCCATTGGCGCCGGTCCCATTCCGGGCGAAAGCGCAGCGGGCCGTCTTTCTGGAGCAGCCATTGCATGGCTTTCAGCGGCACGCCGGCGTCGGCCAGCGGCGACACGTAGCGGTAGCTGAGCTGCCCGCCATTGCCGAAACTGGCGCCTTCGGCCACGCCGCTCTGGCGCTCGACCAGCCGCACGCGGTAGCCCGCTTCCAGCAGCCACCAGGCCGAGGTCAGGCCCACCACGCCGCCGCCAATGACAATTACTTGCTGCATCGAACTCCGATCGAGAGGTGGTCCACAAAATAAAGCGGTCGCGCGCGCGTGAAAGCCGTGGTTGGCTACACCGATAGCATAACCGTTTGAAATAATGAGGGCGGCAGGCAATGTCGGTTTGGTATTACACTGCGTACGTCGACACAGCCACTGACCCCGATGCTATCAACAGAAACTCCCGACCAGCAACACACTGCGCTGGACCAGTATCCGACGGTGCAGTTAGTCAACGTGCTGGCGGACGACCAGATCAACGCCATCAATGCCGTGCGCGCCGTGTCGGCACAGATCGCGCAGGCGGTCGACGCCGCGCTGCCGCGCATCGAGGCCGGCGGGCGGCTGGTGTACGTGGGCGCGGGCACCTCGGGGCGCCTGGGGGTGCTCGACAGCGTTGAGTTGTATCCGACCTTTTCCTGGCCGCGCGAGCGCGCCGTCGCCCTGCTGGCCGGCGGCGTGGACGCCATGTTCGTGGCCGTGGAAGGGGCCGAGGACGATACGGCCCAGGGCGCCGCCGACGTGCTGGCCATTAACATCGGCCCGCTCGACGTGGTGCTGCTGCTGGCCGCCTCCGGCGCCACGCCGTATGTACTGGGCGGGCTGGGCGCCGCGCGCGCCGCCGGCGCCTTGACGATCGGCTTTGCCAACAACCCCGGCGCGCCCGTGGCCCAGCAGGCCGAGATCGGCATCACGCTCGACACGGGCTCGGAAGTTATTTCCGGCAGCACGCGCCTGAAAGCGGGCACCTCGCAAAAAATCGCCCTCAACACTTTTTCCAGCGCGCTGATGGTGCGCCTGAATAAAGTCTACGGCAATCTGATGGTGGACCTGAAGGCCACCAATGCCAAGCTGGTGCTGCGCGCCGTGCGCCTGACCATGTTCGCCACCGGCGCCGACGAAGCCGCTGCGCGCGCCGTGCTGGCCGACTGCGATTTCCATGTCAAGGTCGCCATCGTGGCCTTGCGCCGCCAGACCAGCGTCGCGCTGGCCAAGGCCCTGCTGGACGCTGCCCACGGCAGCGTGCGTCAGGCGCTTGCTTCCTAGTTTTCCAAGAAAGACCTATGCAAACTACGCAACAGATGAGTCCATGGCGCTGGGTGCCGTCGCTGTATTTCGCCCAGGCTGTCCCCTACGTGATCGTGATGTTCCTTTCGGGAACGATGTATAAGGCCTACGGCATTTCCAACGCCGATCTGGCCTTGTACACCAGCTGGCTGTACTTGCCGTGGGTGATCAAACCCCTGTGGTCGCCCCTGATCGACATGTTCGGCACCAAGCGGCGCTGGGTGGTGGTCACGCAGATGCTGGTGGGCGTGGCGCTGGCATCGGTGGCGCTGACCACCCACATGTCGAATTTCTTCCAGATGAGTCTGGCGGTGTTTTACCTGATGGCGTTCAGCTCGGCGACGCACGACATCGCCGCCGACGGCTTTTATATGCTGGCGTTGAAGCAGAAGGACCAGTCGGCGTTCGTCGGTGTGCGCAGCACGTTCTACCGGCTCGCCAATATTGCGGGGCAGGGCGCGCTGGTGTACCTGGCCGGCCAGCTCACCGAGCGCACCGGCGACGTGGCCTATGCCTGGTCGGTGGTGCTGTTCGTCACGGCCGCGCTGTTCGGCATCCTGTGCGTCTACCATTTCTTCATGCTGCCCAAGCCCGACAGCGACCATGCCGTGGTGCAGGGCACCGACTATCTGAAAGAGTTCTTCGCCACCTTCGGCGCCTTCTTCAAGCGCAAGGATATCTGGCTCGTTCTGGGCTTCATCCTCACCTTCCGCCTGGGCGAAGCGCAGCTGATCAAGATGGTGACGCCTTTTCTGATGGACCCCAATTCGAAGGGCGGGCTGGGCCTGACGGTGTCGCAGATCGGCATCGTCTACGGCACGGTCGGCGTGATCGCGCTGACCCTGGGCGGCCTGGCGGGCGGCTTGCTGATTTCGCGCTGGGGCTTAAAGCGCAGCCTGTGGCTGATGGTCGTGTCGGTGCATACGCCCGATCTGGTGTTCGTGTATCTGGCCACTGAACTGCCGCAAAACCTGATTGGCATTGCCGCGTGTCTGGCGATCGAGCAGTTTGGCTATGGCTTCGGCTTCGCCGCCATGCTGATGTATATGATCATGGTCGCCGATGGCCCGTACAAAACGGCCCACTACGCCATCTGCACGGGATTTATGGCGATGGGCATGATGTTGCCGGGCATGGTCAGCGGCAAAATTCAGGAATTTTTGGGTTACCAGAACTTCTTTATCTGGGTGTGTGTGGCGACAATCCCGGCCTTCATCATGGCCGCGCTGGTGAAGATCGATCCCGAGTTCGGCAAGAGTGAAAAGTAGCGTACAGCGGATGGGTGCGCAGACGAGCGGCGTGCAGCGGGCACGCATGCCGCGAGCGTTTGCTTTATGCTTCGTGGTTTCGCGTCGAGCGTCAGGTTTTTGGGAGCGGTTGTGCAGGAAAACAATAAGGTAAACAAGCACCGGGTCGACAAGAACCGGCGCGCATTGGCGCTGGCCGGCGTGGCTGGCGCGCTGACGCTGTCCGGGTTGATCACCAGCTGCTCGACGACGCCCGTGCGGCCGACCGCCCAGCGCGGTGGCACGCAGCCGGGCGCCGGCCCGGCTTCCGGCCCCGCCACGGGACCGAATCCCGCCGTCCCTACGGGCGGCACCGACACCACGCCACCGGCGGCGCCGCGCGAATTCCGCGCCGCGTGGGTGTCCACGGTAGCCAACATCGACTGGCCGAGCCGCGCTAAATTGTCCGCCGAGAAGCAGCAGGCCGAAGCGATCGCCATTCTTGACAAGGCCCGCGCCATGAACCTGAACGCCATCGTGCTGCAGGTGCGGCCCAGCGCCGACGCGATTTACCCGTCCAAGCTGGAGCCGTGGACCGAGTACCTGAGCGGCGCGCAGGGCGAGGCGCCGCAGCCTTGGTACGACCCGCTGAAATTCTGGATCACCCAGGCGCATGCGCGCGGGCTGGAGCTGCACGCCTGGTTCAATCCGTACCGCGCGCGTCACGCCACGGCCAAGTCGCCCTCGTCGGCCGACCACGTGGCCCGCGCCAACCCCAGCGCCGTGAAAAGCTACGGCCGCTTTTTGTGGATGGACCCGGGCGACGAGATCGCCTCGCGCCAGACGCTGGACGTGGTGCTCGACGTGGTGCGCCGCTACGATATCGACGGTGTGCACATCGACGACTATTTTTATCCGTACCCGATCGACGCGCCCGGCGCGGGCGGGGCCGAAGCGGCGGCGCTCGACGGCACTAGCAGCGCTGCCGGCAAGGAACTGGATTTTCCCGACCAGGCGTCGTGGCAAAAGTATCTGCTGTCCGGCGGCACCCTGAGCCGGCCCGACTGGCGGCGCCAGAACGTCAACAAGCTGATTGAAGCCATGTACAAGGGCATCCACCGCGAAAAGAGCTGGGTGCGCTTTGGCGTAAGCCCGTTCGGCGTGGGCCGCCCGGACCGGCGCCCGCCCGGCATCGTCGGACTCAGCCAATACGACAAGCTGTATGCGGATGCCGAACTGTGGCTGGCCAACGGCTGGGTCGATTATTTTTCGCCGCAGCTGTACTGGGCGATCGGCCAGGCGCCGCAGGCGTATGGCGTGCTGCTCGATTACTGGGTGGGCCAGAACCGCATGGGCCGGCACATCTGGCCGGGGCTGTTCACCAGCCGCATCGGCGCGCCGACCAAGTCGTTTGCGCCGGACGAAATCGTCCAGCAGATAGGCCTGACGCGCACGCGCGCCGGCTCTACCGGCCACGTGCATTTCAGCATGGCGGCGCTGAGCAACAACCGCCAGGGCATCGCCGACAAGCTGAAGGTGGGCCACTACGCCAGCCCGGCGCTGATTCCCGCGACACCCTGGCTGGGCACCGACACGCCGGGCACGCCGGCGGTGACGCTGCGGCGCGAAAGCGGCGGCGCGCGGCTGAAGCTGGCGCCGGGCGCGGCCAACGCGTACTACGCGATCTGGTCGCGCCATGGCAGCGAGTGGCGCTTTGCGGTGGCGCCGGCAGCGCGGGTGGACTGGCTGGTGGCCGACGATGCGCGGCTTGGCAGTGCTAGCCTGGTCGTCGTCAGTGCGGTCGACCGCCTTGGCAATGAGAGTTCCAGGGTAACTGTGCGGTGATTATGGGCACGGAAAAACGGTAAGCGATTATGTGTGTGAATGGATTCTGTAAGTGAGTATGCAAATGAGTACGCAAGTGAACAGGCACGCAAATCAATCGGTGGGCAGGCAGGCGGGTAAGCCTCTCACGTTGGGAATCGATGCGGGTGGTACGCAGACCCGTTGGGCGCTCGCCGATGAACAGGGTCAGATTGTCGCCGAGGGCGCGGTGGCCGGTTTGTCCGCCAATCAGATGAATAGTCAGGGCGGCTCGTCCGCCGTGATGACGGCGTTTCGCGCGTTGGCGCGCGCGGTTGTGGTGCATGGCAAACCGGTGGCCATTCGCGCCGGGCTGACCGGGTTCGGCGGTCAGGGCGCGGCGCCACTCAAGCGCGCGCTGGCGGCTTTATTCACGCTGCCTGAAAGCGCGATCACGCTGTCCAACGATATCGAGATCGCTTATCTGGACAGCTTCAAGCCGGGCGAAGGGTATCTGATCTATGCGGGCACCGGTTCCATCGGCGCCTACATCGACCAGGAAGGCGAGTTTCACAGGGCCGGCGGGCGCGGCGTGCTGCTCGACGACGGCGGGGGCGGCTACTGGATCGCGCGCGAAGCGATGCGCCACATCTGGCGCAACGAAGACGAGCAGCCCGGCCGCTGGCGTGCTTCGCCCATGGCCAACGCCGTGTTCGCGCAGATCGGCGGCGACGACTGGGCGTTGTCGCGCCAGTTTTTGTATGCGCAGGAGCGCGGCCAGATCGGCGTGCTGGCGCTGGCGGTCGCCGCCAGTGCCGATACCGATCCGGTGGCAGCCGACATCCTGACGCGCGCCGGGCAGGAACTGGCGCGGCTGGCCATGGCGCTGACCGGCAGGTACGGTCCGCGGCCGGTGGCGCTGTCTGGCCGCGCGGCCACGCTGCACCCGTCGATCTTCGCGTCCATGCGCGCAGCATTGCCAGATGCGGTACGCTTGATGCAGGGCGCCGGCCATGCGCACCACGCGGCGGCCCGTTTTGCCGGCAAGGTGGCAACGATTTAACGCGATCAAACTACCGGTCGACCCACTATCACGATCATTACAACGGATCCGACGCCATGCTGAGAACCTTGCTCATTACCCTGTCCGCCGCGCTGCTTGCCGGCTGCGCGTCCACGGGGCCGCAGATCGACCGCACCTATGTGGCCAAGGGGCAGAGCAGCCGCGTCAAGTTCGTGGTGCTGCACTACACCGTGAGCAACCGGCAGGCTTCGATCAACGCGCTGACCAGGCAGGTTGTCAGCAGCCACTATCTGCTCACCGACGACCCGACGCCGGTGATCTATGGCCTGGTCGACGAGTCGCGCCAGTCGAACCATGCCGGCGTGTCGAACTGGAAGAGCTACACCCAGTTGAACGCCAGCTCGATCGGCATCGAAATCGTCAATCCGGGTTTTACCGAGGGGCCGTATGGGCGCATCTGGTACCCGTTCCCGCAGGCGCAGATCGACAAGCTGATTGTGCTGCTGAAAGATATCGTCCAGCGCCACCAGATTCCGCCTGAACATATTATCGGGCACGCCGATATCGCACCAGGCCGCAAGAGCGATCCGGGGCCGATGTTCCCATGGGACCAGTTAGCCAAAGCAGGGCTGCTGGTGTGGCCGGATGCGGCGCGCGTGGCGGCGGCGCGGCCCGTGTACGACGTGCAGGTGCCCGACCCTGCCTGGTTCCAGCAGCGGCTGGCGCAGTTCGGCTACGCGGTGCCGCAAACGGGCGTGATGGATGCGCCCACGCGCGCCGTGATCACCTCGTTCCAGATGCGCTACCGTCCCATGGTCATCGATGGCATGCCGGATGCGGAAACGGCGGCGCTGCTCGATGCGCTGACGGTGGCGCCGAAGACCGCGCCAGTTGTTGCACCGCCTGCCGCACCCGTTCCGGCACCGGTACCTGACCCGGCGTCTGCGGTCACGCCCCCTGTCGTGCCGTCACCCACGCCTTAGCTCACATGAACCTGCGCCACCTGTCGACCATCGCGGGGATCGCAGTGGATCTGCGCTACGCGACGGTCGACAATTTCGTGGGGCGCGATCTGTATTCGCCGCACGACTGCGCGTGGCTGCATACCGATGCGGCCAATGCGCTGGAGCGTTCGGTGGCGTGGCTGGCGCAGCGCGAACCTGGTCTTCGCCTGCTGGTGCTCGACGCGCTGCGGCCCCAGCGCGTGCAGGAGCAGTTGTGGGACGCGCTGGCCGGGTCGGACTTGCAGATGTATCTGGCCGATCCGCAGCGCGGCTCGATCCACTCGTTCGGCATGGCGGTCGATGTGACCATGGTCGACGCCCACGGGCGCGAGCTGGATATGGGCACGGGATTCGACGATATGACCGAATTGTCGTGGCCTTCGCTGGAAGGACGCATGATCGCTGAAGGCGCGCTCACGCAGGCGCATGTCGGCAACCGCCAGCTGCTGCGCGATGCCATGGCGGCGGGCGGCTTCGTGGGGATCAGTACGGAGTGGTGGCATTTCGATTGCGGCGACCGGGAGTTGGTGCGCAGGGTGTACCGACGGGTCCTGTAGGGCGTCATACCGCCGCAAGGTTGGTGCGACAGGCGGCTTTCGGCCAGGCCAGAATGTTTCAGTCATGCCGTCGAACTATAATCGACTGCATGAAAATTCATTCGTCGTTGCAACTAGCGTGGCGCTCGTTCTGGGTGCTCCAGAAGTTCCGCCCCGAGCCGGTTTGGGCACAGCTTGCCATCGGCGCCGCGCTGGCGTTGCCGATCGGCTTATGCATGATGTTGATCAATGGCTTGCTCCGTGGTCGCCTGTTCGACCTGTTCAGTTGCCTGTGTATCGCCTACAGCATGCTGGCGATCAGGCGTGTCATCGAAAAGCTGCTGCCAAAGGCCAGCATCGACGCCGTGTCGCAAGCCAACAGCCAGCGCGCTGCGCTGATCATCACCGTCATCGCCATCACCGGCACCGTGCTGGGTACGGCACTGAGCCTGAGCGCGGATGCATGGCTGGGCGGCTGGAACGCCTGGAGTGCGTTTCTGGCCCACGGCGCGGCGCGGTCCGTGTTCCTGGCCTTCGTCATGGTCGTCGCCGTGGCCAACTGGTGTTGGTGGCGCCTGCGCGTCAGGCAGGACACCCTGCTGCATCAGACCACGGAAGCGCAACTGCGCTTGCTGCAGGCTCAGATCGAGCCGCATTTCCTGTTCAATACGCTGGCCAATGTGCAAAGCCTGATCGACCGCGATGCCCCCCGCGCCAAGCTGATGCTGGAAACGTTTACCGATTTCCTGCGCGCCAGCCCGGATCAGCTGCGCAATACCGAGAGCACGCTCGCAGCCGAGCTGGCGATGACGGGCAGCTACCTGAGTTTGCTGCAAATCCGCATGGAGGAACGCCTGAGATTTGAGATCGACGCCAGCGAGGAGGCGCTCGCGGCAACCGTCCCGACCTTGATACTGCAGCCCCTGGTCGAAAACGCCATCCAGCATGGGCTGGAACCCAAGGTCGAGGGGGGCCGGGTGTGCATTCGCGCGCGCGTCGTCGATGGCCGGCTCGACATCCGGGTCGAGGACGATGGCCTGGGGCTTGCCGGTGCGCGCCGCTCGCGCCGTCAGGGCAACGGCATGGCTTTGGCGAATATTCGTGCGCGCCTGCACACCCGCTACGGCGCCAGCGCGGCCTTGACACTAACGCCGCAGGCCGTCGGCATGCAGGCCCAGCTCTCCCTTCCCTACAGGTCGCCGGCATGACACGCGCTCTGATCGCCGACGACGAGCCACATCTGGCGCTGTATCTTCAGGAGCAGCTGGCATTGCTATGGCCCGAACTGGACATCGTGCACATTGCACGCAATGGCAATGATGCCTCGGCCGCCATCGAGGCACTCGAGCCGGACCTGGCCTTTCTCGATATCCAAATGCCGGGTCTGAACGGCCTGGAGGTGGCGCAAGGCATCGAAGGCGATACGCGGGTCGTGTTTGTGACGGCCTTCGACCGCTATGCGGTGCAGGCATTCGATCACGCCGCCCTCGACTATCTGCTCAAGCCCTACAAGTCGGATCGGCTGGTGCGCACGATCGAGCGCGTCAGGGCGGCACTCGCCCTGCAGGCGGCAGGCCACGACGCGCCAGGCGATGCGCGTTTTGCACATGCCCTTCAGCAGTTGACGCGTGGGCCGGCGGCGCCGGCGCGGCTGCGTTTCATCCGCGCCGGCCAGGGCGAATACGTGCACCAGATTGCCGTCAGCGATGTGCTGTTCTTTCATGCGGACGAGAAGTACACCGTGGTGCAAACCGCCAGTGCGGAACACCTGATCCGCACCACCATCATCGAATTGACCGAGCAGCTCGATCCTGAGCAATTCTGGCAGGTCCACCGCTCCACGTTGATGAACTTGAACTATCTGGCGGGCACGCGGCGCGACGAGCGGAGCCGCATGTTCCTGCGCATCAAGGGCCATGCCGGCGAATTGCGTGTTAGCCGCGCCTACGTGCATCTCTTCAAAGCGATGTAGGCCGGCCAGCGGCGGCTACCCTGCCGCGGCACCGCGCCGGCATACCGTTAGCGGCGCGCTTCGCGCTGCCCGCCTGGCACATACGGCGTTTGCTTGCAACTCGTCGGCGCTGCTGTCGATTCGTCACCTGCCGCTCGCCCCCAGCGCTCACTTGTGCGATCGTCGCCGGCACGTGATCGTCGGTCACGGCTGGCCGGCTGAGGCATCCTTTTCTCCAAGATATTCAATGAACAAAAATTTTTTCATGCTGTCCTTGCTCATCCTGGCAAGCGTGAACAGCCCCTTGTCGGCCGCCACCGCGTCGGTCACCCCGCCGTCCATGGTCACGATCAAGGGCGGCACATTCGTCATGGGGAGCACGGCCAATCCAAGGGAGGATAACCGCCCCATGTCGGAGCCGCTGCATCCTGTCACAATCAAGCCATTCAGACTGGCCAAATACGAAACGACAGTCGGGCAGTTTCGCCAGTTCGTCGACGCGACCGGCTACAAGGCTGATGGCGATTGCTGGAAACTGGCAGCGAATGAATGGGGCCTCGACGTGGGCAAGGTCAGCTGGAACTCGCCCGCGAACGCGCCTGGTGACTATCACCCGGTGATGTGCGTGAGCTGGGATGATGCTAACGAATACATCAGGTGGCTGTCGAAGCAAACGGGAAACCAGTACCGCCTGCCAAGCGAGGCAGAATGGGAGTACGCGGCACGCGCAGGGAGCAGCGCGCGCTATCCCTTTGGCGATGATCCGGCCGACTTGTGCAAGCATGCGAATGTTTTCGACCGTAGCGGCAAGGTGGCCATTACCCGCCTGACAGGCAAGACAAGAGACCCGGTTGCATGTGATGACGACGCTGGCTTGACCACGGTGGTAGGCATGTATGCGGCGAACGCCTTTGGCCTGCACGACATGCTGGGCAACGTGGGCGAATTCGTCGAGGACTGCCAGCATCTGAACTATGTGGGGGCTCCGGGCGACGGATCGGCCTGGACGGGCGCCTGCGCGGCCTTCCATGGAGGGGAGATGGTCATCCATCGTGGCGGCGGGTACAACAGCGGCCCCATCGGCGCCAGCACGACAATGCGCGGGCATGCGGGAAGGGAGAACCGCAGTAGTCTGGGCGAAGGCTTCCGCATCGCCGAGAGCATCGCAGACCACGCCGGGCGCGCTGCCGGCGCCGGGGCGGCCGCCGGCCCGAGCGTGTTCGAGGCAGGTTTGAAAGTTGCGCAGACGGCTGAACGCGTAAAGCGCAAGCAACCCGGGGCCGTTTCGAAATAATTGAACGGCCAGCGCTGGCAAGCCAGAGGAATCGCTCGCCCGGCAGGAAACGCTGATCTTTACTACGACCTACTGGGTTTTCGCCACCCAGTTAATCAAGGCATCCAGCACCATCCGCCCGCGCCCGGCGCCCACCAGATCGCTGTTGATCATCCCCACCACCACGCACATCTTGCCGTTCGCATCGGGTACGTAGCCAGCGATGGCCACCGCATTTTTCAGCGCGCCGGTCTTGATGCGCGCCTGGCCCGCGGCGGGACTGTCCGTCAGGCGCCGGCGCATGGTGCCGTCCATGCCCGCAATCGGCAGGCTGCCCATGAACTCCGGCGCCCATTTGCTCTGCATCCCGACCTGCAGCAAGCGCCCCAGCTGCAGGGCGTTGATACGCTCCAGCCGCGACAAGCCGGAACCGTTTTCCAGCACCAGCCCGGCGTCGTCGATACCCTTGGCGCGCAGCCAGGCGCGGATGTTCATGTCGGCACGCACCAGGGTCGGTCCATTGCCGGGCACCGGCTTACTGCCGTACCAGCCGTCCGCCTGCAGGCTGCCCAGGCTCAGGAACAAGGTGCGCGCCAGTGTGTTGTCGGACGGCTTGTTGATATCGCGCAGCAGCTCCGGCAGCGCGCGTGCCACGTGGTCGGTCAGCAGGCGCGACTCGGCCGGGCCCGCGCCTTCCACCGTGTCGGAGCCGATGCTGCCGCCCAGCTGCTTCCAGGTCAGGCGGAACAGGCGGTCGAGGTAGTCGTGCCGGTCCAGCACATTGATGCTGTTCGACGCCACGCAGTTGCGCGGGAAGGTCCCGTGCAGCATCACGGTCAGCTTGGCGCCGCTGCGCCGCACATCCGGCATCTTCCAGCCGGCTTCCCACGCCGCGCATGGGCCGTTGATCAAGGTCATGTCCGACTCGATGGTCACGCCTTCCAGCTGCGGCTCCATCGCCAGCGTGAGCTTTTGCCCGTCGGCGCGCAAGTCGAGCAGCAGCATGTTCTTGTTGACCATGAGCGCATCGGGAATCACGTTGTAGTAGGCGTCGGGCGACTCGTCGAAGGGACCCGTGCCCACATCCAGCCGCGCAGGGCTGAACAGCTCGCGGTCCAGCACCAGGCGCCCGTCGATCTGGCGGATGCCCTGATTGCGCAGCGCCTGCAGCATGCGGGTCAAGACCTCGCCCGAAAAATCCATGTCGGCGCCGCCGCGCAGCACCAGGTCGCCTTTCAACACGTCGCCCACCAGCGGCGCGGCCGTGCGCAGTTCGGTGCGGCCGCGGAAGATGGGCGTCAACTGCTCCAGCCCGATCACGGTGGTCAGGATCTTGATGGTGGAGGCGGGCTGCATGGGCCGGTCGGCCAGGTGCGAGAGCAGGGTATCGTTGCCGCGCAAGACCAGCGCGCCCACGGCGGTTTCGGGAATGCCGGCGCTGGCCAGCTGTGCGCGCACCGGCTCGGGCAACTGCGCCCGCGCCGCAGTGCCGGTGACCAGCAGGGCCGCGATCAGCAGGCGGGCGATCCCCGGCGGCTTGGCAAACATACGCACCCTCTTAACCGAAGAACAGGTAAGCGACAAAGATCGCGGTGGTGATGCCGGCCAGGTCGGCGATCAGACCGGCGGAAATCGCATAGCGCGTCTTGCGTATGCCCACCGAGCCGAAATACAGCGCGACGATGTAGAACGTGGTGTCGGCCGAGCCCTGGAAAATACAGGCCAGCCGGCCCACGAAGGAATCCACGCCATAGGTCTGCATGGCGTCGATCATCATGGCCTTGGAGCCGCTGCCCGACAAGGGCTTCATCAGCGCGGTCGGTAGGGCAGGCGTGAAGCTGGTGTCCACGCCCATCTGCACGAACACCCAGGTGATGCCGTTGACGATGAAGCCCAGCACGCCCGAATTGCGGATCACGCTGATCGCCACCAGCATGCCGACCAGGTAAGGAATGATGGTCAGCGAGGTCTGGATGCCGCCCTTGGCGCCTTCGATGAACGCGTCGTACACGTTGACGCGCTTGCGCAGCGCGCCGCCGATGAAGATGATGATGATGGAGAACAGGATCAGGTTGGCCGAGACCTTGGACACCAGCTCGATTTCGGGCTTGGTCAGGAACTGGGTGAAGTAGAACATCAGCGCCACGATGGCGGCCGTCATGCCGCCCAGCCAGCCCAGCACCACGCGGTTGAGCAGGTTGATGCGCTGCTTGATCGACACGGTGATGATGCCGGTGACGGTGGCCACGTAGGTGGCGATCATGCATGGAATAAAAATGTCGGACGGGTCCTTGGCGCCCAGAATGGCGCGCTGGGCCATGATGGCCAGCGGAATCAGCGTCAGGCCGGAGGTATGCAGCACCAGGAACATGATCTGGGCGTTGCTCGCTTCATCCTTGTTGGGGTTGAGCGTTTGCAGGCTTTCCATGGCTTTCAGGCCGAACGGCGTGGCGGCGTTGTCCAGCCCAAGCAGGTTGGCCGAGAAATTCATCACCATGTGGCCGGTGGCCGGGTGGTCCTTGGGCACTTCGGGGAAGATGCGCGAGAAGAACGGCGCGATCACCTTGGCCAGCCAGCCCACGGCGCCGGCTTTTTCGCCGATATTCATGATGCCCAGCCACAGCGTCATCACGCCGGCCAGCGGCAGGGCGATGTCCATGACCGCGACCTTGGCCGAGTCGAACGTGCCGTCGATGATTTTCTTGAAGATCTCGGTATCGCCGAGAAACAGCCACTGCAGCATTGCCGCGGCAAAGCCCACAATAAAAAAGCCGGACCAGATGTAATTTAATGCCATGTCGTCAGTCGTTCTGCGCAGGTGGTTGATGATGTGCAAGGCAAAGTATAGGCCCGGCTTGCCCTAACAGGATGAAAGATTACCTTGTTTTGCGCGCCTGGCGTGCGCGCGCGGGTTGCCGCTGGCCTATCATGTGGACATGCCGACCCTTGCCGCCATGCCGTTCCCGCGCCGTTTGCAGGCCTCCGCGCTGCGGGCATGGCTGCGCGCGGGCGTGATCGCCACCATGCTGGCGGCGCTGTGCAGCGGGGCAATCGCCGCTCCGCCCAAGGTGTTGCGCACCTTGCTCACCACCAGCGAAACGGGGCTGGACCCGGCCGTGGCGTCCGATTTGGCCACCCTCAGCCTGATCGAAAATATCTTCGACCCGTTGTTGCGCTACGACTATCTGGCCCGTCCGCTGGCCTTGCGGCCCAACACGGTGGCCGCCATGCCCCAATCGGACGGCCTGACGTACACCTTCAAAATTCGGCCCGGTATTTACTTCACCCCCGATCCGGCCTTCAAAGGCGCGCGGCGCGAGGTGACGGCGGCCGATTATGTGTACAGCCTCAAGCGGCTGTACGACCCCGCGCTGCGCTCGCCCTGGCTGTTTCTGTTCCAGGGCAAGATCGCCGGGGACGGCGCCTTGAAAACGGCATTCAGCTACGACAGCGCCATCGAAGGCTTGCAGGCCATCGACCGCTACACCCTGCGCATACGCCTGGCCGCGCCCGAGCCGAATTTTCTGCTGTACCTGGCCACCCCGGCCAGCGCCGTGGTGGGGCGCGAGGTGATGGAAGCCTACGCGGGCCAGACCGGCAATCATCCGGTCGGCACCGGCCCGTTCCGCGTGGGGTCGTGGAAGCGCAGCGACACCATCGTGCTGCTGGCCAACCGCGAGCATACGGGTGTGGCGGCCGACGGCACCCGCCTGCCGCTGCTGGACCGGGTCGAGGTGCGCATCGCCGAAGAATTCCAGGGCCGCATGCTGGGTTTTCTGGGGGGCGAATTCGATTACCTGGAGCAGGTGCCCGAATCGATGACGGACCTGGTGATCGCCAACGGCCAGCTGAAGCCGGACCTGGCCGCGCGCGGCATTGCGCTGACCCGCTTTCCCGTGCTGCAGACCTACTACATGTGGATGAACATGGACGACCCGCAGATCGGCGGCTACACGCGCGACAAGATCGCGCTGCGGCGGGCCATTGCCCTCAGCTACGACAGCGGCGAGGATATCGCCCTGCTCAAGCGCGGCTTTGCCCTGCGCGCCGAGTCGCCCCTGCCGCCCAACGTGCTCGGGTACGACGCGGCCTACCGCAGCCCGGTGCGCTACGACAAGGCGCTGGCCAATGCCCTGCTGGATCGGACCGGCTACCGCGCGCGCGACGCCGACGGCTTCCGGCGCGCGCCGGGCGGCAAGCCGTTCACCCTGCGCATGCACAGCGAAGCGACCGCCAGCGGCCGCCTGCGCGACGAGTTCTGGCGCAAGAACCTGAATGCCATCGGGTTGCGCGTGCTGTTCCAGAGCGATAAGAAGACGGAGATCATCAAGGCGTCGCGGCTGGGCAAGGTGCAAATGTTCGAGAGTAACTGGATCGCCGACTTCCCCGACGGCGACAATTTTTACCAGCTGCTGTACGGGCCCAACAGCGGGCGCGCCAACTATGCGCGCTTCAACCTGCCTGCCTACAACCAGCGCTACGAGCAGAGCCGCACCCTGGGCAACACGCCCGCGCGCCAGCAGCTGTACACGGAGATGAACCAGCTGCTGCATGCGTACAACCCGTGGGTGCCGCTGACCCATCCGATCTCGGCCGACCTGCACCATCCGTGGCTGAAAAACTACAAGCGCCATCCGGTCGAGCTGACCACCTGGCGCTACCTCGATATCGATTCCGAGGCGCAGGTAAAGGCGAAACGCCGCGCGCGGTGACGCGTGCGCGCGTTCGGCGCGTGGTGCTGGTGGCCGCCTGAGCGCACGATACGGCGGAATTCATTGGCAGGTCTTCTACGGCGGCGTAATCTCATCGGTAACGATGAAAGAAATTCAACCTACGCCGCCCTTGGAGAGTCCACAGTGAAATTGAAGAAAATTGCCCACGTCATTGCCCTCATCGGTGCCGCCGCTCCCATCACCGCCTTTGCCCAGCAGCCTGCGCCCATGGCGCGGGTCGAAATCACCGGCAGCAGCATCAAGCGCATCGCCAAGGAAGGTGCGCTGCCCATCGAAACGATTTCCCGGAAACAAATGCAGGAGCAAGGGATCGTCACGGCCGAGCAGCTGATCGCCACCCTTAACATCAACGGCAACGGCTCGGACAACCTGGCCAGCAACGCCGACGTGACGTCCGGTGCCCAGCGCGGCAACAATGGCGCGTCCTCGGCCAACCTGCGCGGGCAGGGCGCCGACAGCACGCTGATCCTGCTCAATGGGCGGCGCGTGGCCACGCACGGCATGAAGGGCACGGCGGTCGACCTGAATTCGATTCCGTTCGGCGCGGTCGAGCGGGTCGAGGTGCTCAAGGACGGCGCCTCGGCCATCTACGGCACCGACGCCATCGGCGGCGTAATCAACTTTATTTTGCGTAAAGACTTCAAGGGTGTGCAGGCCGAAGCCTTCACCGACGTGACCGAAGCGGGCGGCGGCGATATCCGCAAGGTGTCGCTGACGGGCGGCTTCGGCGACCTGGAGACGGACGGCTTCAATGTGCTGCTGTCGGCCACGCGCAGCGAGAACAAGGCCCTGCGCGGCGACCAGCGCGACTTCGTCAACACCTTCCAGCCCGACCGCGGCCTGTCGGTCGACACGCGCGGCACGCCGTACGGCACCGTGTTCG
>CALRYE020000021.1:0-55773 GCA_943372275.1 Janthinobacterium lividum | reverse complement strand
ACTTCAAAACCGTCATTCCCGCGCATGCGGGAACCCATGCTGAGCCGGCTTCCATAGTGCTGCATGCTCAGCATGGGTCCCCGCTTTCGCGGGGATGACGGAGCAAATGGCAGTGGTTTTGAAATAAATGCGTGTTCTGCGACACCCTCGAACGCGAGGATGACGTTAAATTTTGCTCGGTTTTCTAGCTGCGCGACTTCAGCTTGCGCCGGCGTGCAAGCCCCATCACCGCCAGCAGTCCGACGCCGTACATCAGCCACGTCTCCGGCTCCGGCACCGGCTGCAATGCGCCTGGCCCCGTTCCCGGTCCGCCGACCCCGCCGCTGAACGGCGGCATGAACGGCACCGGCGACATCCCTCCACAACCGCAGCCGCCGGTGACGTAACCGGGCTCCTGCACCTGGCGCGCCTGCACCATCAGCCAGCCGGAGCTGGAGTAGCCGCCGCCTTCGCCGCCGCCCAAGCCGCCGCCTTCGTCCGCAGGCGGCTCTTCCGGACGGCTGGCCTGCGGCGGCGGCGCCTCCTCGGCCACGCGGCGGATGCGGCTCACATTGCGGCACACGGTCGGCACCAGGATGCAGTGATTCTGCTCGCAGTACACCAGCCCGCGCTCTTTCATGGCCGGCGTCCACTTGGTGCGCGTGACGTTGCGGCAGATACTGCCATTACCGAAGTGCATCTCGGTGATGCCCGGCTCATAGCGGCGCTGGCCGACGATGCCGTTCTTTTCGATGGTGACGAATTCGTCGTAACTGCGCGCTTCCATACGCTCTTTCAGGCGCGCGCGGATCGGTGCGGGAATGTCCTTGTAGCGGTCGATGGCGTTGACCACATTGCCCATGAAGGGATGCAGGCCGGGGTTGTCCCAGCTACATTCGTCGATCACCTTGGGCGTGCTGGCGGCCTTTTTGCTCACCGCCGCCTGCGCCGCTCGGGGTGCCAGCACCAGCGCCGTGGCGAGGAGGGCCAAACCGAAGAATGCCCTGAGCGCGAACGGCTTGACGTCAGCAGAACGGGAGCGGGCAGCGGAATTGGAGCGGGCGGCGCGTGTCATGATGGCTTACCAAGGTGGATTAAACTAAAACCAAATGGTAGCGCGTCGTACCAAAGATTTCCTATAACAAATTGTCAACTAGATTGTTATATATCAGTCAATCTTGTTACGTAATCGGCCATGCTCTCCTATGAAGCGGTCAAATCAAATGTTAAATAATTTCCACCCGGAATGTTAAATTTTTCGATTTGATACCACACTTTTTTCAGACCAAGCCTTCGAACGGCAGCACGTCGACCATGTCGCCGGCGGCCACGTTGTCCTGCTCGTCGTGCAGCACCACCATGCAGTTTGCCTGCGTCATCGAGCTGAGGATGCCCGAGCCCTGCGCGCCGGTGATCTGCACCGTCAGCGCGCCGCCCGCATCGCGCCCGACGATGCCGCGCTGATACTCGGTGCGCCCGGGTTTTTTGCGGATCGCGGCGCTCGAACGGGCCTGCAGCAGCGGCAGCGGAGCGTCGGCGCCCATCATGCGCAGCAGCGCGTCGCGCGCGAAAAAATAAAACGACACCATCACCGCCACCGGATTGCCGGGCAGCCCGAACAGAAAGGCGCTGTGGCCATTCGAGGCGATGCGGCCGAACGCCAGCGGCCGGCCCGGGCGCATGCCGATCTTCCAGAACGTCACGTCGCCCAGCGTGGCCATGATCTGGCGCGTGTAGTCGGCCGCGCCCACCGACACGCCGCCGGAGGTGACGACCGCGTCGGCATTCTCGCAGGCGCTGCGCAAGGCCGCTTCCAGCGCCTGCGGGTTGTCCGGCACGATGCCCATGTCGAGGATGTCGCAGCCCAGCCGCGTGAGCATGCCGTACAGGGTGTAGCGGTTGCTGTCGTAGACGCAGCCGGCGTCGAGCGGCTCGCCGATCGAGCGCAGTTCGTCGCCGGTGGAAAAGAACGCCACGCGCAAGCGCCGCCGCACCGCCACCTCGGCGATGCCCAGCGACGCCAGCAAGCCCAGGTCGGCCGGACGCACCAGCCGGCCGGCGCGCAGCGCGGCGCTGCCCGCCATCAGGTCTTCGCCGGCCAGGCGGCGGTTGTCGCCGGCGCGCATGATGCCGGGGCCGAAGCGGATGGCGCTGTCGCTGGCTTCGGCCACCAGCTCCTGCGGAATCACGCTGTCGCAGCCCGGCGGCATCACGCCGCCCGTCATGATGCGCACGCACTGGCCGCGCTGCGGCGCCAGCGCCGACGGGCGGCCCGCGTAGACGGTGCCGGCCAGCGTCAGCGTGGTGTCGGCGCCGGCGCCCAGGTCGGCGCTGTTGAAGGCGTAGCCGTCCATGGCCGAATTGTCGTGCGCCGGCACGCTGATGGGCGAGACGATATCGGCCGCCAGCACCCGGTCGAGTGCAGCGCGCAGCGCCACCCGTTCGACGGCGCCGAGCGGCGTGATGAATTCGCCGATGATGCGCTGGGCGTCGCGCACCGGCAGCGCGTCCGGATCGTAGCCGTTAAGGCAGCTGGTGACATCGTTCAGGGTCGGTCGGGTCATGGTGGGAGGTAGTGGAGTGGACCGCGGTGGATTGCGTGGCAAAACGTGAATTCAGGCTGGCCGCTCGTACTGCGCCAGTTCCTGCAGCGTGTTGATGTTTCTAAAAGCCGCGTCGTCGTCGAAGCGCACGCGCGCCACCACGATGCGGCCGTACCAGCCGTCCATGCGCCGTCCGCCTTCGGCAAGATAGGCCGACAGATGGGGCAGGGCGCTGCGCTTGACCAGCGCGAACACGGGCTGGGCCTGGGCGCGCTGGCTGCCGTCGTCCCTGGCCTCCAGCGTTTCGGCCAGCGCCAGATCGGCGCCTTGTGCCACCATGGCGGCATGCAGGCGCGCCACCAGGTCGAGCGGCAGGAACGGCGAGTCGCACGGCGCGGTCACCAGCAGCGGCGTGGCGCAATGGCGCAGACCCGTTTCCAGCCCGGCAAGCGGGCCTTCGAAGCCGGTCAGGTCGTCCGGCCAGACCGGTACGCCGAAGGCGGCGTACTGGTCCAGCGTGCGGTTGGCGTTGATGGCCAGCTGGCCCACCTGGGGCCCAAGCCGGCGCAGCACGTGCGCCGCCATCGGCTCGCCGCGCAGCGGCTGCAAGCCCTTGTCGACGCTGCCCATGCGGCTGCCGCGCCCGCCGGCCAGGATCATGCCGGTGATCTGCTGTGTGAGACCGGTGTCGGCGCTGGCCAATGGGTCGGGCGGGGAGTCGGGTGAGGAAAGCAAATCAGCCGCCGATGTACGACATCTCGACCTTGCGCGCGCCGCCGGTCAGGCCGCTGGTATCGACCACGGCGCCGCGCCCGGTATTGAGCGTGCGCGTTTCGGAATAGCGGTCGGCGCGCACCGACCACAGCTGCGCCACGGCGCCGCCGATCTCGGCGTCGCTGCGTCCGTCGCGCAGCAGGGCGCGCAGGTCGTGGCCGCGGGTGGCGAACAAACAGGTGAACAGCTTGCCCTCGGTGGACAGACGCGCGCGCGAGCAATCCTTGCAGAACGCCTGGGTGACGCTGGAGATCATGCCCACTTCGCCCGAGCCGTCGGCGTAGCGCCAGCGCGCGGCGGTCTCGCCGCTGTAGTTCGCTTCCACCGGCACCAGCGGCATCTCGGCACTAATGCGGCGCACCACCTCGGCCGACGGGATCACTTCGTCCAGGTTCCAGCCGTTCGAGGCGCCCACGTCCATGTATTCGATAAAGCGCAGGATCGCCGGGCTGCCCTTGAAGTGGCGCGCCATGGGCACGATTTCCTGCTCGTTCAGGCCGCGCTTGACGACCATGTTGACCTTGATGGGACCCAAGCCGGCCGCGTGCGCCGCGTCGATCCCGGCCAGCACGTCGGCCACGGCGAAGTCGACGTCGTTCATTTGCCTGAATACGGCGTCGTCGAGCGCGTCGAGCGACACGGTGACCCGGTCCAGACCGGCGTCGCGCAGCGACCGGGCTTTACGCGCCAGCAGCGAGCCGTTGGTGGTCAAGGTCAGGTCCAGCTTGCGCCCGGATGGCGTTTTGAGGGCGCTGAGCATGCCGACCAGGCTTTCCAGGTTCTTGCGCAGCAGCGGTTCGCCGCCGGTCAGGCGAATCTTTTCCACTCCGTGGGCGATGAATACGCGCGCCAGCCGGGTGATTTCCTCGAACGAGAGCAGGGCGCCTTGCGGCAGATAGGCGTAATCCTTGTCGAACACTTCTTTCGGCATGCAGTACACGCAGCGGAAATTGCAGCGGTCGGTCACAGAAATGCGCAGGTCGTGCAGGGGACGCGCGAGCGCGTCGGCCAGCGCGCCCGAGGGCGGCGTGAGCACTTTGGGGATGGCCGGCGGCGGCGAGCGGCCGTCGCCGAGCATGATGATTTTTTCAGCCATGCCGATACGATAGCACGAGCCCCGCCAAGGCACAGGCGAGTATCAATTTGATGGTGCCCGCCTGGTAGCGGAACAGGGCCACGCAGGCGGCCGCGCAGATGGCGATCGCCCAGTAGTCGACATTCGCCACCAGTCCGGCGCGGAAGAACACGTGGCCGCCGAAGAAGACGGCCAGGCTGACGATCACACCGACCACTGCCGCCGAAATGGCCGTGAGCGGCGCGGTCAGGCGCAGGTTGTCGCGGGTCGACTCGACCAGCGGGCCACCGGCCAGGATGAAGATGAACGAGGGCAAAAAGGTAAACCAGGTGGCCGTGCAGGCCCCGGCGATGCCGGCCCACAGCAGATTGGGCGACAGAAGGTTACCAGCGAGTCCATGGTGCCAGCCGCCGGCGAACCCGACGAAGGCGTTAACCATGATCAGCGGGCCGGGCGTGGTTTCGCCCAGCGCCAGGCCGTCGATCATCTGGGCGCCCGTGAGCCAGTGGAAGTGCTCCACCGCCCCTTGGTACACATACGGCAGCACGGCGTACGCGCCGCCGAAGGTCAGCATGGCGGCCTTGGTGAAGAACCAGCCCATCTGGGCCAGCACGCTGTGAACGCCATAGTGATAGGCGATCAGGCCCAGCGGCGCGGCGGCAAGCAGCACGCCGATGACCGTCACACGCACCAGCGCCGCCCAGCTGAAGCGGGCGTGCACGGGGGTGGGCGTGTCGTCGTCGATCAGCGCCGGGCCGTAATGGGCGCGGCTGGACGGATGCCCGCCGCCCACCTGGAACAGCGTGGGCGCGATACGCGCGCCGGCCACACCGATGGCGGCGGCGGCGATGACGATCAGCGGGAACGGCACGCCGAAGGCGGCGATGGCCACGAAGGCGGCAATGGCAATGCCGATCAGCGCACCGTTTTTCAGCGTGCGCTTGCCGATGCGCCAGGCCGCCGCCAGCACCACGGCCACGATGGCCGGCTTGATGCCGTACAGGATGGCGGCGATGGCCGGCACGCTGCCATACGCCATGTAGACCCATGACAGGCCGATCAGGATCAGCAGCGACGGCAGCACGAACAGCACCCCGGCGATAATGCCGCCGCGGGTTTTGTGCATCAGCCAGCCGATGTAGACCGCCAGCTGGGTCGCTTCGGGGCCGGGCAGCAGCATGCAGTAATTGAGCGCGTGCAGAAAGCGCTGCTCGGAAATCCAGCGGCGCCGCTCCACCAGTTCGGTGTGCATCAGGGCGATCTGGCCGGCCGGACCGCCAAAGCTGATGAAGCCCAGTTTGAGCCAATACAGGAATGCTTCGGCCAGCGGGACGGGAGCGGGGCGGGTGGCGGCAGGGTTTGTCATAAGGACAGCATTATAAATGCTGCGCACAAGAAAAAACCGCCGTCCTGCGGGGACGGCGGTTCTGGGTGCTGACAAGGTTGCGCTGGTATTACTGCGCCGACCTTACTGCGTCGACTTCACTGCGCCGAGCTTATTGCGCCGAACTTACTGGCGCGACGTGTCGACCTGGATCAGCGGCTCATCGACCTGCGGCGGCAGCGGCTTGCGCTGACGCTGCACGCGTACCGGCGGCGGCGCATTGGCTGCCGCTTCCTGGGCTGCACGCAGCTTGGCAGGATCGGTGGCGGCCAGGGTCAGACCGGCCGAACCCAGAATGGCGTCCAGGTCGGCTGCCGGCGCTGCTGCGCTGGCCGCTGCTGCCGGCGCTGCCGGGGCAGGCGTCGGCTCAGGCTCGGCCGGCGTGAAGATGGTCGGCTCGACCACGACAGGCGCTGGCGCTGGCACTGATTCAGGCGCAGGCGCTGGCTCAGGCTCGGCTGGCGTGAAAATGGTCGGCTCGACCACCGCCGGCGCTGGCTCGGCTGGCGCAGCTTCCACCGGCGCAGCAGCGGCAACCTCGGCAACCGGTTGCGCTGCAGCCACTGGTGCGGCCGGGGCAGCTTCAGCAACGGGTTCGGCGACCGGCAACACATACTCCGACACTGGCTCCGGCGCGAACGTTGGCTCGGCAGCAACTGGCTGCTCGACCTGCGGGTACGCTGCTTCGGCAACAACCGGCTGCGCGACGTGGGCCACCACTGGCTCGGCCTCGGCGGCAGGCTGCGACACCTGTGCCGGCTCAATCGCTTGAGCTGGCTCGCTCACCGCGGCTGGCTCGCTGGCTTGCGCAGGCTCGGCGTAGGCGGCGAACGGTTCTTCCGCAAACGCTGGAGCAGCATCGGCAGCGGGAGAGACCGGCGCGGCAGCCTGATCGGCAACCTGGTTCACCACCGACTCCGCGACGGGCGCGCTGAACACCGGCGCCTGGGGTGCGGCTGCCTGTGCTGGTACAGCGGCTGGCTCAGGCGTCGACGGTGCCGGTGCAAACTCCGGCGCGGCAACTTGCACTGCTGCCGGTTCGACGGTAAAGGTGGCTTCAGTCGGGCCTTCGCCTTCGTTGTCGCCATGCTCGCCATTCTCGCCATTCTCGCCATTCTCACCGTTCTCGCCTTCGACCTGATCGCGGTCACGGCGGTTACGGTTGCGGCCACCGCGACGACGACGACGGCGCGGTTCGTCGCCACCGGCTTCGACTTCGATTTCTTCGCCATTCGGGCCGATGGTAGTGATCATTTTCGGCGCCGCTTCCGGTCCGTCATGGTCCACACCCAGGCTGTTGACGTGGGTGCCGATCAGTTGCACGGCTTCGGCCGGAACCAGCACCAGGTCGTCGCTCTTCGCTTCCACGGCCACCGGAGTACGGTAGTCGGCACGCTCGCGCGCAGGACGGGGAGTGCGCTCAGGACGCTCGCCACGCTCCGGACGCTCGCCGCGTTCGGCACGGTCGGGACGCTCGCCACGCTCGGCGCGGGGGGCGGGTGCGGCACCGGCTACGCCGGCAACACCGGCCATGCCTGCAACACCGGCCACTGCGGCGGCATCGACGCCGTCGCGGCCTTCACGCGGCTCGCGTGGCGGACGGGGTGGGCGTGGCGGACGCGCTGGCTTTTCGGCATCGAAGGCCTTGACGGTCTCGTCGCTGCCGGCTTTGCCTGGCTCGCGCTCTTCGCGGCCCGGCTTGGCGCCACGGGTGCGGCCACGGGGGCCGCGGCTGTTGCGGTCGCCGCGGTCGGCAGCGGCTGGCGCGACCGGCTTGACGGCGGGCGCTGCCACGGGGGCGGGCGCAACAACGGTCGGCTCTTCGGTCTTGAAGAAGAAGTTCTTCAGGCTGGCCCAGAAACCCAGTTCGACCGGCGTGGTCAGCACAGGTGCCGGAGCGACGACGGGCGCCACAACCGGCTTGGCCGCTTCGCTGCGGTCGACCATCGGGGCGGGCTGGGCCGGGGTGATCGTCTTGACGACGGCTTCCTGGCGCGGCTTGACTTCTTCTTTCTGGCGCTTGCTGTAGGCCATGTCGGTATCCGCCGTTTCGGCCAGCGAGTAGCTCGCCTGGCTGTCTTCGAGGCGCGGATCGTCATGCTTGATGCGTTCAAGCTTGTAGTGCGGGGTATCCAGATGCTTGTTCGGAATCAGGATCACGCTGATGCGGTGACGATTCTCGATCTTCAGCACTTCGCCGCGCTTTTCATTGAGCAGGAAGGCGGCCACGTCGACCGGTACCTGCACGTGAATGGTGGCCGAATTCTCCTTCATCGCCTCTTCCTGGATGATGCGCAGCACCTGCAGGGCGGACGATTCGGTATCGCGGATGTGGCCGGTGCCGGAACAGCGCGGGCAGGTCACATGGCTGCCTTCGGACAGGGACGGACGCAGGCGCTGGCGCGACAGTTCCATCAGGCCGAAGCGGGAGATCTTGCCCATCTGAACGCGGGCGCGGTCGTGGTGCAGCGCGTCTTTCAGACGCTGCTCGACTTCGCGCTGGTTCTTGGCCACTTCCATGTCGATGAAGTCGATCACGATCAGGCCGCCCAGGTCGCGCAGGCGCAGCTGGCGGGCCACTTCTTCGGCCGCTTCGCAGTTGGTGTTGAAGGCGGTCGTCTCGATGTCGGAGCCGCGCGTGGCGCGCGCCGAGTTGACGTCCACCGACACCAGCGCTTCGGTGTGGTCGATGACGATGGCGCCGCCGGACGGCAACGGTACGGTGCGCGAGTACGCCGTTTCGATCTGGTGCTCGATCTGGAAGCGCGAGAACAGCGGCACGTCGTCGCTGTAGCGCTTGACGCGGTGCACCATGTCGGGCATCACGTGGCTCATGAACTGGTGCGCCTGCTCGTAGATGTCGTCGGTGTCGATCAGGATTTCGCCGATGTCCGGCTGGAAGTAGTCGCGGATCGCGCGGATCACCAGCGACGATTCCTGGTAGATCAGGAACGCGCCGTGCGAGGACTTGCCGGCGCCTTCGATCGCGCGCCACAGTTGCATCAGGTAGTTCAGGTCCCACTGCAGTTCTTCGACGTTGCGGCCGATGCCTGCGGTGCGGGCAATCACCGACATGCCTTGCGGCAGGTCCAGCTTGTCCATGGTTTCGCGCAGTTCCTGGCGCTCTTCGCCTTCGACCCGGCGCGACACGCCGCCGCCGCGCGGGTTGTTGGGCATGAGCACCAGGTAACGGCCGGCCAGCGAGACGAACGAGGTCAGGGCGGCGCCTTTATTGCCGCGCTCTTCCTTTTCGACCTGGACCATGATTTCCTGGCCTTCGCGCAGCGCTTCCTTGACGGACGCGTTACGCACGTCGACGCCTTCGCGGAAATAGGTGCGTGCGACTTCTTTAAATGGCAGGAAGCCGTGACGGTCTTCGCCGTAGCTGACGAAACAGGCTTCCAGCGATGGCTCGATGCGGGTGATAACGCCTTTGTAAATATTCGATTTGCGTTGTTCCCGACCTGCGCTCTCAATATCGATATCGATCAGTTTCTGACCGTCGACAATCGCCACGCGCAGTTCTTCCTGCTGCGTAGCATTAAACAACATGCGTTTCATTTTTATTAACTCCGCGACCCGAAGGCCGATCTAGTGCCGCTCTGTCACAGCGGCGCACAGTACACGGGACGTACGCTAGAAGGGGAGTGTTGGAGGGTGGGTATGCCTTTTCGACGGCGCAGCAACGCATGGCAATGCACGCGTTACGGCCGCAACAGGGCGCGGTGGTGGTCGATCGACATGCCGAGTGCACGCATCACCTGCAACGTCGTCTGCGGCAGTTCAGGGAACCGGGGCAGAGTCGGCCAGGCGGTGAGCAAATCAGTGAGCCAAACCGTAGCCGGCGCTCAAAACGAAGACTTCGAACCCCAGGCCGCGATTACCAGCAGCCTTCTTCTCAAGCCTTCAGGATGAGGCTTACATCGGGTCGGGCGAAAACGGCGAGCGTTATCGACACCATCATCCGGCGAGCTGACCCCGAAGGCCAGCTTGCCGGTACTTATCCTTAGAATTCCAAACAATCCAAATCAGCACCACTGGGCGGGATCCGATTACAACAACGGTGCAACCTTGAATCGCGCAGCGGTGTGCGTACACGTTTTTTCCATCGAATTTGCAATTTGGCGAGGCCGATGGAGACGCCCCTGTGTAAAATATCGTTTTAATTCTTACACCAGCAGAGGTTTGACCGCCGCCTGTCGATTATATATTCAAAATGAAGGACTTAGAGAGAATTTCTGGGAAGACAGAGCAAATGAAGATGCAAAACAATGTTGTTCCCCCTTCATCACCGGCACGGCAATCAGAGCAACCTCAAGCGCAGTTTGTCACCATCGGCGAGGAAGACGCCGGGCAAAGAATCGATAACTACCTGCTTCGCGTCTGCAAAGGTGTCCCAAAGAGCCATATTTACCGCATCCTGCGTTCCGGCGAAGTGCGCGTGAACAAAGGCCGCATCGACCAGCTGTACCGGCTGGTGGACGGCGACGTGGTGCGCATTCCCCCGGTACGTGTTGCAGAAAAGTCGACAGCGGCCGTGCCGGCGGCCGAATTTGCCATCCTGTTCGAGGACGCCCACCTCCTGGTGATCGACAAACCCTGCGGCACGGCCGTGCACGGCGGCTCGGGCGTGTCGTTCGGCGTGATCGAGCAATTGCGCGCCTCGCGCCCGGATGCCAAGTTTCTGGAACTGATCCATCGCCTCGACCGGGAAACCTCGGGCCTGCTGATGCTGGCCAAGAAGCGCTCGGCGCTGACCAATCTGCATGAGCAGATGCGCGATGGCACCACCGACAAGCGCTATCTGACGATGGTGGGCGGCGACTGGAAAAACGCCCGCCAGCATGTCAAGCTGCCGCTGCATAAATACACGACGGCCGAAGGCGAGCGCCGCGTCATGGTGCAGGCCGGCGGCATGGAATCGCACACGGTATTCAGCCTGCTGCGCAAATGGCCGACCTTCGCCCTGCTCGAAGCGGAACTGAAAACCGGGCGCACGCACCAGATCCGCGTGCACCTGGCCTCGTCCGGCTTTCCCATTCTGGGCGACGACAAATATGGCGACTTTGCCCTGAACCGGGTGTTGCTCAAGGCTGACACGACGCGCGGCGCGCTCAAGCGCATGTTTTTGCATGCCCACCAGATCACGTTTATCCACCCGGAGTCCGGCAAGCCGATGACACTGAACGCACCTTTGCCTGCAGAGTGCGAACGTTTCTTGGTAAGCTTGGGAAAACCGTTGAATGTCACAAATTTGCCGCGCGCGGCGAACGGATGACGGCAGCGGCGCCGCACGGGCGAAATAGCAACTAACCTCTCACATGCGCCGTGACAACACGGCGTGTTAACCATCTTAAGGAGCTGGCCACCAAGGGTAGCCGGAACACATGGCAAGAAAGCAATTTGATCTGATCGTATTCGACTGGGACGGCACCTTGATGGATAGCACGTCCACCATTGTGAAGTGCATTCAGGCCGCCGCGCGCGATCTGGGCCTGCCAATTCCCCGCGACGACGCCGCTTCCCATGTGATCGGACTGGGATTGCACGAAGCGATGCAGGCCGCCATGCCGAATATCGACCCGCTGTTCTATCCGCGCGTGGTAGAGCGCTACCGCTATCACTATTTGTCGAAAGACCACGAACTGGTGCTGTTCGGTGGCGTACGCGACATGTTGACGGAGTTGTCGCAGGATGGCTACTTTCTCGCCGTGGCCACCGGCAAAAGCCGCGTCGGCCTGAACCGCGCGCTGAATGCCGTGGGACTGCTGTCGCTGTTCGATGCCACCCGCTGCGCCGATGAAACGTTTTCCAAGCCGCACCCGGCCATGCTGCAGGAACTGACGCGCGAGCTGGGCCAGGATATGAAGCGCACCGTGATGATCGGCGACACCACCCACGACCTGCTGATGGCCAACAACGCCGGCGCGGCCGCCGTGGCGGTGCAGTACGGCGCCCATCCGCACGACCAGCTCAACACCTGCAACCCCGTGTACTCGGCCGAGACCGTGGCGCAGTTGCATCAGTGGCTGAGCGCCCACGCATGATGGCCGGCGCATGACTTCGCCCGGCGCCAGCGCGGCGCTGCTGATCTGTCCGTCCGACCAGGTGCTCGAAGGCGGCAAGGGCGTGCGCTTTCCCGTCACCGCGTTCGGCGCCAAGGCGACCGGTTTTGTGGTGCGCTACAGCGGGCAAGCCTATGCCTACCTGAACCGCTGCGCCCACGTGTCCATCGAACTGGACTGGGCCGAAGGCGAGTTTTTCGAGTCGAGCGGCCTGTACCTGATGTGCGCCACCCACGGCGCCGTGTATGTGCCCGATACGGGCCATTGCGCCGGCGGCCCGTGCAAGGGCGCGAAGCTCCGTCCGATCGCCGTCGAGGAAGCCGACGGCAATATCTATTGGCAGCCGGACGCGTCGATCATGCCGCCCGTGACATGAAGGGTCACGTCCCACTGCAGCTTTGCCTGCTTGAATTCCACCCGCTGTTTTGCACCCACCCACCCGTAAAAGCGATTTATGAGCGACGACAAGAGTATCGACACGCCAGGTTTTGCCGGCACCAACCCGGCCGCCCCCCAGAACAGCAGCTGGGAGCGCGACACGCTGGAAAAGCTGGTGTTTGCCACCGTCAAGGAGCAGCGGGCGTCGCGGCGCTGGACGATCTTCTTCAAGTTCGCGTTCCTGCTCGCCGCGCTGATCGGGCTGTGGGCCCTGTACGACTTCAATTTCGGCAGCGGCGTGGACGAGTCGCTGGGCCGCCACACGGCATTGATCGAAATTGACGGCAGTATCGAGTCCGAAGGCAGCGGATCGGCCGATGCCGTGATTCCGGCAATGAACAAGGCCTTTGCCGACGCGGGCTCGGCCGCGCTGGTGTTGCGCATCAACAGCCCAGGCGGCAGCCCCGTGCAGGCGGGCATCATCGTCGATGAAATCCTGCGCCTGAAGGCCGCCTATCCGGCCAAGCCGGTGTATGTGGTGGTCGATGAAATCTGCGCGTCGGGCGGCTATTACATCGCCGCCGCCGCCGACAAAATCTATGTCAACAAGGCCAGCATCGTCGGGTCCGTCGGCGTGCTGATGGATGGCTTCGGCTTCGTGGGCTCGATGGAAAAGCTGGGCGTGGAGCGGCGCCTGCTCACCGCCGGCGCCAACAAGGGCTTCCTCGACCCGTTCAGCCCCCAGTCGGAAAAGCACAAGGCGCACGCCCAGGCCATGCTCAACGAGATCCACCAGCAATTCATCAGTGTGGTGCGCACCGGCCGCGGCACGCGCCTGAAAGAAACCCCGGAAACGTTCTCGGGCCTGTTCTGGAGCGGCGCCAAGGCGGTCGACATGGGCCTGGCCGACGGGTTCGGCACGGTCGAAGTGGTGGCGCGCGACGTGGTCAAGGCCGAAGACATCGTCGACTACACGGCGCACGAGGGCTTGCCGGAGCGCGTACTGAAGAAATTTGGGGCGGCGGTGGGCAGCGGGGCGGTCAAGGCCATGTCACAGGGCGGGAGTCTTCCGAGTGTCCGGTAGGAAAATTCTGATAATGCCTTCATATTTTCCTTGTATCTTTGCGCAGGTGTTCTATATTGGAGCTGTAGTTCTTTCCAAAGGGGGCAGTGATAATAAATACAGCCGGATTGGCACAAGTTAGCTGATGAACGACCGAACTGCATCCTAGGATGCGGCAACAGAGAGAATTACAATTCCTCGCTTGAGTCCTGTGCGCAGGGCCAGGAAACGACGGTGCAATGCCGTCGTTTTCGTTTTGGGCGGACGCTTTACCTTTCCGCTTGTGGCTTGTATCGGCGATGTGTGAACAAGGTTGCCGAGACCAGCGACGCGAGCACGGTGAGTTTCTTAGCTGCCAACTCAGAATTGTTAGTTTTTTGGCGCATCAATTAGGAGGTTGCGTGAACAGACCTTTCATCGTTATGGGGGATAAAACGACGCATGGTGGCACAGTTGTCAGCGCCGATCTCTCGTACAACATCCACGGCAAGGCCGTTGCGCGTGTGGGCGATTTGACCATGTGCCCGACGTGTAAAGGGGTATTTCCCATTACATCGGGATCTGATAACTTCGTGGATGCCGCAGGGAACGGGTATGCTCGTAATATGGACTCAACTGCTTGTGGTGCCAAGTTGATCTCTGGGCAGATCACCTCCAGCTGGTCGAAATAGGTCCAATTTGTCTGGTTCCGACGCAACTAAGTTCATTTCATGCTTTGATGACGAGGTAGCGCTAGGGGCAAAACAAATTGATCCAAAGGTGGCGTTTCAATGTGGTATCGCATGCTCCCTTCTAGATTAAGGAACTCCGATCTGCTCTAAGGCGCGAAGCTTTTCATTCAGATTATCGCTGCGCAGCTTATCGCGCAGCCGGTTGTAATTCTGTTTGTCCTGATCGGTATCGCGACTGATGCTAAGTGCGTCTAGCAAATATATGCTTGCTCCAGCAACTGCACTATCATTAACTTCGGTCAAAATGACGCGCTTGTAGAAGTCGACCGTGGCCGCGTTCTGGGGAGTCCGGTCAACGGCATCGACGACAAGCGGCTTCTTACTATCAACATATTTTGGATAATCCTCAATCATGTGAGCTTGATAGCTTAGGTCTCCTGTGTACTTCAACAACTTTTGCTGAAGCATATATGCATCTCCATAAGGGTCTTGTCGTTCTTTCTTTTCCATTTCTTTGGCGACAAGTATGGCCTTCGCCTTGTCAACAACGAACAGCCATTTGATGGACCAAGGGAGCTCGCTTTTTAGTAGATCAAAAACAACTAATTTCTCCTCCTCAGTTAAGCCAATGAATGCATCTTGGCTGTATCCGTCGGCTTTTTCGCTTCCAGTCATGTTGTACTGTTTCATAAATGTGTCAAAAGATTGTGTCACTTTAATTTTCTCCAAACAATTCTCGTGCCGTTTTGCTATTCGGATCTAATCTCATTCCATCTAATATATTGCCCGCACTGTCCATGCCGTAGACATTCATCGACGTAACTTTGCCTTCTTTTAAAATCGTTGGCCACTCTCGTGTCCTCCAAGTGTCACCCCCAACCGGGAATTTCTTGATATCTTGTATAATGTCGATTTCGCCACTCGCGCCTTTCGAGTAGTTTTCAGATACATCGCCCCATAAATCCCATCCATGCGGCTTCATATCCGATTTATTCCAGCTAAATACCTCGTTAAGTTCAATCCATTCGTCAATTACTTTTCCTCCAGGCGTTTCCTCTAAAATAGTCTTGCCTTTGGTTGCTGCAATTTTTCGAGCCAGCTCCTTGGCGCCAGACCAGAACATTTTCTCTTTCTCAGAGGATACATCGAGTCGGCTTACGATTGCGTCCATCGCGGCTTTTTTTTCCTGACTGTTTTTAGCGTTTTTCGCTGCATCGACATATGGCTGCAATATGGCGCGAGCTTGCACTATCTTTCCCTCTTTCGATAACTGGGTGATACGCTCGCGATCGACGGCAATAGCGGCGTCGTTCACTGCTTGCTTCTTAGCATTAGGGCCGCCGTCTGGTGTTTTGAGCGGGTCCGGTTTGTCCTTGAGTGGTGGCTTTGCAGATGTAGAGGGTTTGGCCTTCGTTAAAGTTCTCTGAGAATCCGCCGTCGTTGTTGCTGTCGAACGAGGTGGCGTTCCCACAGTTGGCGTTTTGTCCTCAACCTTTAATATCAGCTTCCCCGGCGTATCCGCCACACGCTGCTTCGTCGGTAGAGCGACGATTGTTTTCTCCGCCTGCACCCCGGCTGAGACTGTATGCGCCTCCTTGGGCGCTGTTTGTGCGAGCACTTTTGTGAGTCTTGCATCGAGCTCAGCGAGCGCTTTTGGCATTTGTTTCAACGCGTCCTGCTGCACCGCGTAGAATTTCTTCTCCCACTCGACCAGTTTAACGACCGTAGTTTTGACCCGGTCGAAATACTGAAGGTTCTCCAAATGAATGCGCAGCGCCCTTACCATATCTAACAACCTGCCACTGATCGTATGTGATGCTTGGATCAAAGACTTTTCATACTTCACAAACTTTATCGCACGCAAAAATTTCAGGATGTCGCCCTTGATAAATTTTTGCAAAAATCTTATCAGCTCTACTAGTTTCGACGCTTCCCTGATTAACATCAGCATTACGGCACGTAGCGCTGCACCAAGTTCAGTCCCCGCGATACCGCCAACGACGGCTCCAACCCCCGCTGCCGCCAAGCCCGCAGCTGCCATGGCGAGAGGTAAGGCAATGACAATCAGGCAAGCACTGAGCAACACCCATTCCATCAGTTCTTCGCGTTTTTCAGGGTGGTTAGCCAGCCGTAGGATAACAGCGACTGCATCCCGCGCGCTGGTGACAATGACCACGCCTGGGATAAAGCTCACCAACATATCGGCCACGATTGCCGATAGCGGCCGGTAATCACTGAACTCACCCAACAGCACGGACTTGAGCCAGTCCATGCTGCCCACAACCTGGGCCCAGGCGTCATCAAGAATTGAGTTTGGGTCGGGTGCGCGCTCGCTCATACCCGACCTTTAGTGACCGGCTTGCCGGGCAACCATTTCAGTAGCTCGTGCACGTCATCGTGCAATTCCGTACTGACGGTCGAACTGGCCTGCATTGGTCGGTAGTCATACTCAATTTTTGCACTCACACCAGCAGGCAAATCGCTGATGCGAGCTATACCTAAAGCGTCCAGCACGCCCTTGCGTATGCTGCCATCGCTCAAAATTGCCTTGTAAGCAGCGCCACCCAACGGTTCGCCCCAATCGGTGAAGTGGCGAAACTCTAAGTCGGTTTTCTCTACCGCTGGTTTTTTTAAATGCGGCATGACATGCGACTGCGTGGCGGGGCCCTTCATAGTGTGTATTGACGCCTGTGCCGTCCACGAGCCCGACGTTCCATTGGTAATTCCGGCAGCATCGATCTTGATGAACGATCCCCCGGCGGAAATTATGACCTCGTCCTTGGCATGAATTTCGATGCGCGAATTAGTGGACAACAGGCGCACCACTTTTTCCGCGATCAAGTCGAGGTCGTTGCTTTGCGCTTGCACCTCGACTTTGCCTTTCGCAGCGAAGAGCTTGATCCCGGCGTTGAAGGCGAACAGGCTAATTTTTTCCGCGACTGCGGCCAGCAAACTTTTACCGACGGCGATATTGGTGTCGGTGCCCGACGACAGGGTTATCCCGACGCCTCCGTGGACTTGCACGTCTTTGGAACTCGCGAGGCCGATCCCGGCCGGCGACGCTGCGAGTAGTATGGGAGTTTTAAATCGGTTGGCTCCGCTTTGATCGGCTGCTTCGTATCGGTCTGCGGTGGCCGCGATGAATTGACCCAGCCCTTCCTGCCCGGAGAGCGGTTCTGCGCCGGCCTTTGTTGCCGTATCCGAAAGCGTTTTGGTCAACGTCGCGCCAGCCTTAAGAGGAGCCGCAGCGTCGCTGATGCTGAGCTGTGTTCCATGTGGCCCGGGTTTGCCAAATGTACTGAGCAACAGGCCTTTCTGAGTAACGATCGCGCCGAAGTCGTCCGTACTCAGTGCGAAGCCTGAGCCGTAAAAGCCGCCGCGCTTATTCCCCCGTTGATTGACCAGATAGCCGAGATTAAGCTGCGCATGGGCGCTCGTACTGTATAGCTGAATACGGTTTTGGCCGGACGTGTCATCCATTACCAACTGGTTGAAACCGGTGCCTTTGTACTCTTTGGATTTGTAACCCGACAGTTTTCCGTCGGTATGCCAGTCAGGAGTCTGGTCGGCGTTATACAGCCGGCTAGTGATCACGGGCCGGTCCCCATCGCCATCGAGGAAGGTTGCGATAACCTCTTGCCCGACTCGGGGTACATGAAGCGCCCCCCAGCCTTGACCTGCATTGGGGTAGCTGACGCGCACCCAGCAGGAAGCGCGTTCATCCCCGGGGTTGAGCCGGTCCCAGCGAAAATGGACTTTTACACGGTTCAGGTGGTCGGTGTGAATCTCTTCACCAGCCGGGCCCACAACAACGGCCGTCTGCGGGTGCAGCGTGGGTTTGAAATGTTCTAACGGGTTTCGGAACGGCACTTTACGACGTTGCACTTCAAAACGGTTAAAGCAATAGCCAGCATGCACGGCGCCCGCGGTTGCGCCAACGGTCGTGCCGACTGGATCGATATTCCGACCGGTGGCGGCGACCAACGCTGCGACTTCCGGCAACAGACTTCCCGGACATTCTCTGATTTTATTGGAAAAGGGTAAGTTATTTTCGATACACCATTCGACCGCGATGACCATAAACTGCCGGTCTTCCACAGTATCGTCTCGATGTGCCGGATGGTCGTCGAGCGTGAACCATCCGCCCGCTGGCAACGACCGCACACCGGACACACCATAGAACCGTTTCATGCTCGATTCCCACTGCTCAGCCCTGAGTCGTGCCTGTTTGTCACCGTGTTCTGTCTGTTGATAAGAATACGGGCCGGTATATTCGTAGACTTCCAATTGCGCAGGCAAGTCGCCATGGTCTACCAGCACGCCGACGCTAGTTTGCTTCAACACGTGCGGTGATTTGTAATCATCCGTACGGCCAGTGAATCGCGTTGAACCAACGCTTCGACTTGCGCTCCAATGCACGATCCGGTTTAATTCGTCCTCGGTGCTGGCGCCATGAAATTGAATCGCCTGTCTCCCGACGGGTTTCATTTGTTCCGATGTATCGGTAACTACCAACACATGTCCAGTTCCATCAGATTTTTGCTCGTGGTAAAAGAACCATCCTTCTTCTTCCATTAAACGCTGCACGAAGTGCCAGTCTGTTTCGTATTGAAGGCAATAAGGTCGGGGTGATGCATGATCGCGAACGTCAAAGCGAAAATTGCCTTGTGCCAGCGAGTGATTGTTGAACACCTCGGTAATGATGTCGTCGGCGGGGCGGTCTTGCCATATCCGAGCATCCTTGCGAAACTTTAAGAAATGCATCCACGGTGCGAACGACAGCTGGCAAAACGTATAAGCCCCATCGCTACCCAAGCGTTTTGCGGTATGCACATAGCCATGCACGGGCAAATAGCGAGAGTCCACCTGCTGTACCCACAGTGTGATTGGCTTCGCGATCAACGTTTTGAGCTTGACTTTCTTACGGACGCAGAGGCAATCAACTGTGTACTCGTAACCTCTGCTAAGACGGTCATGTGCTACCACACGTTGCGGAATCAGAACGTCTGGCCCAAGCGTGGTAGTTAACTTTAGCAGGCGGTTTTTCTGCCCAAGCAGAATTTCACTGATGGATGGCGCCTCGTTATAATCGATCATGTAAGACCTATGTAAGGACGCTCATGCATGGACAGCATGCTTAAACAGCATCGCCCAAGGATATGTGCGGCTCAAGCACTTACAAACGGCCATTCAGTTAGAGGGCCGGTTGCACGTACTAAGTGGGTCAGAGCTCTGCGGTTTTTTCGTGCTCTCAATCACTCCACAAACGCATCCGTATTGCGGATATCGATACTTGGCACGAAGTACCCTTCATCGCGGGGATTGCGCGCGCTGTCCTGCTGGGAAAATCCACCTTGCGCGCGCCAGGCCTCGAAGCCGTCGCGGGTCTGGGCGTACCAGCGTGCCTGGGGCGACACATGCAACGATCCCACTTCCAGCATGCGCGGCGCGTGGATCCCGCCGGTCCAGCGGGCAATCGCCAGACGCGTGCTGTTGAGGGCCGACTGCGCCAAAGCCTCCTGGCCAGCGCAGTTCGATGGCGTGCCGTCCGGGTTGGGGCCCCAGAAATCAGGCTCAGATTGGTTGATCGTATGCATCTTCGTCCTCGTCGATGTTGCTGGTTATTAATCCTCTACCCCGGTAAGGAATCTCAGTTCTGGTTCAGCCGATTCCTAACGATGGTTGAGTGTAACAACCGTCGTTCCAAGTTTCTTGATATTGATCAAATGTAGTCGTTGCGCTCGAACAAAATTGCCAGAACTCAGCAGTTAGCCAGCGCGCATGGGAAATGTGCCCTTGGCAGCCCTACCAGGCCGAGCTAGGCCTGCGGCGCCATGATCTGGTACAGTCTCGCCCTATGAGCACTTTATCCCTGGACCGCATCCTCCAATCGCAAGGGTTCGGCACCCGCAAATACTGCCGGTCGCTGATCGACGACGGCGAAGTCGCCATCGGCGGCGTCACCCAAACCAGTTACAAGATGGCCATCGACACGGCCGGCCTGGTCCTGAACATCTTCGATGAGGAATGGGTCTACCGCGAGCACGTGTATATCGCGCTCAACAAGCCCGTCAATGTCGAATGCTCGCGCAAGCCCAGCCACCATCCCGGCGTGCTGACCTTGTTGCCTGAGCAATTTACCTGGCGCGATGTGCAGCCGGTAGGCCGCCTCGACCACGATACCACCGGCATGCTGCTGATGTCCGACGACGGCCCCTTCATTCACGCCCAGTCGTCGCCAAAACGCCACGTCCCGAAAATTTACCAGGCCACCACGCAGGAGCCGGTCACGGCGGAACTGGTGGCCCAGTTGCTGGGCGGCGTGCAGCTGCACGACGAGCCGGCGCCGCTGGCCGCCGTCAGCTGCATCCAGCGCGGCGAGCATCTGCTGGAAATCGTGCTCGAGCAAGGCAAGTACCACCAGGTTAAGCGCATGCTGGCCGCCGCCGGCAACCACTGCAGCGCGCTGCACCGTTCGGCCATCGGCGGCCTGACGCTGGAGTCGCTCGGTCTGGCCCAGGGCGAATGGTGCTATCTCGACCCGGAACAGCTGGCCTTGCTGGTACCTGCCAACGTCGCTGCCGTGATATGAAACTGGCCACGCTGCGCGACGGCACCCGCGACGGCCAGCTGGCGGTGGTCGCGCGCGACCTGAAAACGGCGCACCTGGCCGACGGCATCGCGCCGACCCTGCAGGCGGCGCTGGACGACTGGGCCTTCATCGCGCCCCAATTGAGCGAACTGGCGCAAGCCCTCAATGGCGGACGCGCCAAGCGCAGCTTCGATTTCGATCCGGGCAACTGCATGGCGCCCCTGCCGCGCGCGTACCAGTGGGTGGCCGGCACGGCTTACCTGCATCAGGTGGCGCTGGCGCACAAGGCCAACGGGCGGGGGGCCGAGCTACCCGAGGCGCTGCTGGACGAGCCGCTGATGGCACAGGGCGGCAGCGACGACTTTCTGGGGCCGACCGACGATATTCTCATGGCGCACGAAGCGTGGGGCATCGATTTCGAGGCGCAAGTGGCCGTCATCACGGGCGACGTGCCCATGGGATCGACGCCCGACCAGGCCAACCAGCAGATTCGCCTGCTCACCCTGGCCAACGGTATTTCCCTGCGCAACCTGATGGAGCCGGAACTGGCCCGCGGATGCGGCTATCTGCAATCGAAGCCGGCCAGCAGTTTTGCGCCGCTGGCCATCACGCCCGACGAGCTGGGCGACGCGTGGAAGGGCAGCAAGATGCACTTGCCGCTGCGTTCGACCTGGAATGGCAAAGTGGTGGGGCAAGCGCACGCCGGCACCGATATGGCATTCAACTTCGCGCAATTGATCGCACATCTGTCTAAAACCCGCCATGCGCGGGCGGGCACCATCGTCGGGTCAGGTGGGGTGTCGAACAAGGATGCCAAGCGGGGTTATGCGTCGATTGCCGAACAGCGTACGCTGGAGATGATCGCCGATGGCGTCGCCAGCACGCCATTCATGCTGTTCGGCGACACCATCCGCATCGAGATGCTCGATGGGGCCGGCAAGTCGCTGTTCGGCGCGATCGAGCAGACCGTCAAGCAGTCGGAATTCAAGCGCGCCCGCTAGGACAGCCAGACAGCTACATGCGCCGGTGCCTGCGCATATACAACGGCAGCAGCAGCCACAAGCAGGCGATCAACATCGCCACGGCGACCCCGGCAATAATGCCCGGACGGGTGCCGAACACTTCCGACATGACCAGAATGGTGGCCAGCACGAACGCCAGCGCCAGGGCAACGCCACCGGCGATCAGCTGGCGCATGGCCATGCGCTTGAAGCCGATACGGTCGCGCAGCGGCGTCATGATGCGGTGCTGGATCGCCGGTCCGCTCAGCAAGACCAGACTGGTCAGCGCCAGGAAGAACGTGGCGAGGAAGATAATTTTTTCCGCCTTGATGATCTGCTGGAAGCCACTGTTAAAGGGCAGCACGATCAGGAACGCCGTCAGCATCTGGGCGCCGGGCAGCATGACGCGCAGTTCGCCGAGCAGGTCGGTCAGGTCGCCATGTTCCTGCGCCGCGTCGTGGACGGGATTGGGCGTCTCTCTACGCTGTGGTTGATTAGTTTTCATCATTATCCGCACATTATTGCAGAATCCTGTAGATGCGCCGTCCGCTTGGGACCCTGCCGCCCCAGTACCTCGGCGCCGTGCATGCAAGGCGATTAAGGCCGTGTTTCACCCCCTGCTCTGAAGATAGCCGTAGAGCAATATCGGGAATAATGTGGACTGTTCCTGGGGGAGTCGACGATGTCCGATGAAAGCGACGCAGAAAAAACCGAAGCCGCTTCAGAGAAGCGGTTGGCGGACGCGCGCAAGGAAGGCGACGTCCCCCGATCGCGAGAACTGTCCACTTTCACCGTCCTGATGACGGCCGGCGCCGGCCTGTGGTTCACCGGCGCCGGACTGGTACGCCAGCTCAACGCCACCATGATCTCGGGGCTGTCGATGGACCGCGCCCAGATCTACGACCCCAACGCCATGATCCTGCGCGTGGGCACCGACATTGCCACCGTGATGATCGCCTGCCTGCCGCTGGCCATCGCCATCATGATCGTCGCGCTCGCTTCTCCCTTGCTGATCGGCGGCTGGCTGTTCAGCTCCAAGTCGTTCCTGCCCAACTTCGGCAAGCTCAACCCCATCAAAGGCATCAGCAACATGTTCTCCAAGAACGCCCTGGTCGAACTGATCAAGGCGATCGTCAAGACCGTGGTGGTCGGCAGCGTGGCCTGGCTGGTGGTGCTGAGCCAGAAAGAAGCCGTGATGGGGCTGGCGACCGAGCCGCTGCGCACCGGCAGCGTGCACATGATCGACCTGCTCGGTTCGGCTTTTCTGTTCATCGTCGGCGGCCTCGGGCTGGTGGCGCTGATCGACGGCCCGTACCAGATCTGGCACTACGCCGACAAGCTCAAGATGACGCGCCAGGAAATGATCCAGGAGTCGAAAGAGTCGGACGGCAATCCGCAGATGAAAGGCAAGATCCGCCAGATGCAGCGCGAGATGTCGCGCCGCCGCATGATGGCCGACGTGCCCACCGCCGACGTGATCGTCACCAACCCGACCCACTACGCGGTGGCGCTGAAGTACGCCGACGGCCAGGGCGGCGCCCCGCGCGTGGTGGCCAAGGGCAGCGACGAAGTGGCCGCCAAGATCCGTGAGCTGGGCAAGGAACACAAGGTGGCCATTCTGGAAGCGCCGGCACTGGCCCGTGCGCTGCACAAGCACACCGAGATCGGCGAGGAAATTCCGGAAGCGCTGTTCTCGGCCGTGGCCGAAGTGCTGGCCTACGTGTTCCAGTTGCGCGCCTTCAGCAAGGGCGACGGCAAGTATCCCGACCGGCCCACCAGGCTGGCCGTGCCGCCGGAACTGGACCCGCACAATCCGGCCTCGCTGGTACCCAAGACACCGAAGCAGAAACCTGACACGAACAACGGAGCAAGATTATGAACGGCATCACACTCCCAGCATGGATGGCAGGCATGAAAGGCGGCGGCAGCGCCATCGCCGCGCCGATGATCATCATCTTGCTGTTGTCAATGATGATCCTGCCGCTGCCGGCGTTCATCCTGGACGTGTTCTTCAGCTTTAACATCGCCCTGTCGGTGATCGTGCTGCTGACCAGCCTGTACACCGTCAAGCCGCTGGACTTCATGGCCTTTCCGACCATTCTGCTGGTGTCGACCATGCTGCGTCTGTCGCTCAACGTCGCTTCCACCCGTATCGTGCTGACCGAAGGCCACACCGGCGGCGCGGCGGCCGGTAAAGTGATCGAAGCGTTCGGCCACTTTCTGATCGGCGGCAATTTCACGGTCGGTATCGTGGTGTTTATCATCCTGACCATCATTAACTTTACCGTCGTCACCAAGGGTGCCGGCCGTATCGCCGAAGTGGGCGCCCGTTTCGCCCTGGACGCCATGCCCGGCAAGCAAATGGCCATCGACGCCGACCTGAACGCCGGCCTGATCGGCGAAGACGAAGCGCGCCGCCGCCGCACCGAAACCGCCCAGGAAGCCGAGTTCTACGGCGCCATGGACGGTGCCAGCAAGTATGTGCGCGGCGATGCCGTGGCCGGCATCATGATTACTTTGATCAACGTGATCGGCGGCCTGCTGGTCGGTATCCTGCAGCACGACATGGCGTTCGGCGACGCCGCCGAAACCTACACCCTGCTGGCCATCGGTGACGGCCTGGTAGCCCAGATTCCTTCGCTGATCATCTCGACCGCGGCCGGTATCGTGGTCTCGCGCGTGGCCAGCGACGAAGACATCGGCACCCAGCTGACGCGCCAGCTGTTCGCCAAGCCGGAAGTGCTGTACATCACCGCGGCCATCATCGGCGGCATGGGCTTGATTCCCGGCATGCCAAACCTGGTGTTCCTGCTGCTGGCCGGCTCGCTGGCCGGTTCCGCCTATCTGGTCAAGAAGCGCGCCAAGGCCGCCCCGGCCGAGGAAGCGGAAGCGGCCGCTGCCGCCGCGGCAGCCGCCACCCCCGCCGCCGCCGAACAGGAAGAGGCCAGCTGGCAGGACATCATGCCCGTCGACACCTTGGGCCTGGAAGTGGGCTACCGCCTGATTCCCCTGGTCGACAAGACCCAGGGCGGCGAGCTGCTCAAGCGCATCAAAGGCATCCGCAAGAAGTTCGCCCAGGAAGTCGGCTTTCTGGCCCCGCCGGTGCATATCCGCGACAACCTGGAACTCAAACCCTCGGCCTACCGCATCGCCCTCAAGGGCGTGGAAGTGGGCAGCGGCGAAGCGTTCAACGGCCAGTTCCTGGCGATCAATCCCGGCATGGCCAGCGGCAACCTGCCGGGCCTGGTCACCACCGACCCGGCGTTCGGCCTGCCGGCCATCTGGATCGACGCGGCCCTGCGCGACGAAGCGCAGAACATGGGCTACACCGTGGTCGACGCCGGCACCGTGATCGCCACGCACCTGAATCACCTGATCACCACGCACGCTTCGGAACTGCTGGGCCGGGCTGAGGTCCAAGCCTTGCTGGACCATCTGGCCAAGGATGCGCCCAAGCTGGTGGAAGACCTGGTGCCGAAGATCGTGTCGCTGTCGACGTTGCAAAAAGTACTGCAGAATCTGCTGGTCGAAGGCGTGCACATCCGCGATATGCGCTCCGTGATCGAAACCCTGTCCGAGTATGCCGGGCAGACCCAGGATCCGAACGAGCTGACGGCGGTGGTGCGGGTCACGCTGGGCCGGGCGATCGTCCAGCAGCTGTTCCCCGGTACCAACGAGTTGTCCGTGATGACCCTGGACAACCGCCTGGAACGGCTGCTGATGCAGGCGCTGGGGCAGGGCGGCGACGGCGCCGGCATCGAGCCGGGTCTGGCCGACACGATTGCCCAGCAAGCCGGCGCGGCGGCGGCGCAGCAGGAAGAGATGGGGCTCACGCCCGTGCTGCTGGTGCCGGGTCCGCTGCGGGCATTGCTGTCGCGTTTCCTGCGCCGCGCACTGCCCCAGTTGAAGGTGTTGTCGCACAACGAAATTCCGGAGACCAAGACCATCCGCGTCACCAACCTGGTGGGCGCACCGGGTTAAGCAGGCACAGGCGCAGCACAGATTGATCATTAAATACGATTTCATGGGTTGGGCGGGCGCGTGACGAGCGAGCCCGCTTTTTTTTTGCTTGCGGTGGCCGAAGGCCGCGTGCCCGCCAATCCGGCAACGCTACTGAAATGGACCCTTTTTCGCCGCTTTCTCCCCGGATGGTTTCTTTGCGGCATCGCCAATAATAGGAACTGTGAGATGGGCCGGTGCCTCATGTGAGGCGCCCCCGCAGGACCCCCAGGAGTTGGCGATGAATGTCAAAAAATTTACAGCTGCAACGTCGCGCGAAGCACTGCGCAAAGTGCGCGATGCACTTGGCCCCGATGCCGTGATCCTGTCCAACCGCCCCGTCGATGGCGTCGTTGAAATCCTGGCCCTGGCCAGCGACGATGTCGCCTCGATGTCCTCGCCCGCCCACGATACCGAGATGGCCCAGCCCCGGCCGCAGCTGAGCATGCCGCCCGCCGCACCGGCCGCGCCGGCAGTCGCCTCGCCCAGCGCGCCCGAATCCTACGCCAACCGCCGCGCCCCGGCCCCGCAACAGTACGCCCCGGCGCCGGAAGCGTTCGACCTGTCGCTGATGACCTCGCAGATGACGTCGATGATGCAGCAAGCCATCTCGCACGCCAAGGACACCGCCACCGCCGAGATGAGCGGCATGATGAGCGAAATTCGCGCCATGCGCGGCCTGATGGAAACCCAGCTGGCCGAAATCGCCTGGAGCACCACCGCCCAGCGCGAGCCGCAGAAGGCCGCCGTGCTGCGCGAAATGCTGGCCGCCGGCTTTTCCGCCAGCCTGTCGCGCTACCTGATCGAAAAACTCCCGGCCGGCAAGGATGCCGCCGACAGCCTGCGCTGGATTAAGACCGTCCTGTCGCGCAACCTGACCACCATCAGCAACGAAGATGAGATCCTGGAAAAGGGCGGCGTGTTCGCCCTGGTCGGCCCCACGGGCGTGGGCAAGACCACCAGCACGGCCAAGCTGGCCGCGCGCTGCGTGATGCGCCACGGCCCGGAAAAGCTGGCCCTGATCACCACCGACGCCTATCGTATCGGCGGCCACGAACAGCTGCGCATCTACGGCAAGATCCTCGGCGTGATGGTGCACTCGGTGAAGGATGAAGCGGACCTGCGCATCGCCCTGAAAGAATTGCGCAACAAGCACACCGTGCTGATCGACACGGTCGGCGTGTCGCAGCGCGACCAGAACGTGGCCGAACAGGTCGCCATGCTGTCGGGCACCGGCGCCGACGTCAAGCGCCTGCTGTGCCTGAACTCCACCTCGACCAACGAGACCCTCAACGAAGTGGTGCGCGCCTACCAGGGCAGCGGCCTGGCCGGCTGCATCATGACCAAGCTGGACGAAGCGGCCTCGATCGGCAACGTGCTCGACGTGGTGATCCGCCAGAAACTGAATCTGTTCTACGTCTCCAACGGCCAGCGCGTGCCGGAAGACCTGCACCTGGCCGACCGCGGCATGCTGATCGACCGCGCCTTCCGCCTCAAGAAGGATGCCGCCGCCACCCAGTACGCCGATACCGAACTGCCGCTGCTGATGGCCAACACCAGCAACGCCCACAATGACCGCAGCCTGCGCGAGGTGTCCTTTGGCTAATTTCGATTTCGACCAGGCCGAAGGCCTGCGCCGCATGCTGGCTGGCCCCAAGCCGCGCATCGTGACTTTCCTTTCCGCCACCCCGCACGACGACAAGGGCGCCATGCTGGTCAACCTGGGCGCTTCGCTGGCCCGCGCCGGCAACGACGTGCTCATCGTCGACGCCTGCGACCAGGATTACGGCGTGGCCCAGCGCCTCGGCGTCGACCAGGGCGCCAGCCTGCTGCAGGTGGCGCGCCAGGAATGCGGCCTGAACGAAGTGATCCATCAGGTGCCGCAAGGCTTTAGCGTGGCCAGCATGGCCCACCGCGGCGGCGGGCGTGGCCTGCGCGGCGGCCCGGACGAGGCGCGCCGCCTGGCCAACACCTTCGACGTGCTGGTCAAGCAGACCGGCATCGTCATCGTCGACGGCGAATTCGGCCCCGACGACAGCTTCCCGGTGCCCGTCATGGCCAGCTGCGAAATCGTGGTGCAGGTGTCCACCAGCGCCGAATCGATCACCGCCGCGTACAGCCTGATCAAGCGCCTGTCGCAGCAGTTCGGACGCCGTCCGTTCGGCATTATCGTCACCAATGCATCGGAGGCCGAGGCCAAGGTGGTATACGATAATATGTCAGCTGCGGCAAGTCGTTACCTTGCGGTACAGTTGACATCGATGGGCTCGGTTCCTGCCGACGAATACCTGCAGCGCGCCGCCCGTCTGGGACGCGCCGTGGTCGACGCCTTCCCGCTGGCCGGCGCCTCGGTGGCGTTCCGCCAGCTGGCCGGACGCTTCGCCATGGCCGGCATGCCGCAGCTGGGCCGCGGCGGGTCGTCGCGCTTCGGCGCGTAAGCCAAAGTAGCAGCAGTCGGGCAAGCAGGGTCGGGCAAGCAAGGTCGGGCAAGCAAATCAAGCAAACGCACAGATAAGCGAATAACTATAAGCATGTACACGGCCAAAGGGAAAGCGGACAAGAACATTTTGCTGACGGAGCATATGCCGTTGGTGAAGCGTCTCGCGCACCACATGAAGGCCAAGCTGCCCCCCAGCGTGGAGGTGGACGATCTGGTCCAGGCCGGCATGATCGGCCTGCTCGACGCCATCAACCGCTACGAAGAAACCCACGGCGCCCAGTTCGAGACCTATGCGGTGCTGCGCATCCGTGGCGCCATGCTGGACGAGCTGCGCAACAGCGACTGGCTGCCCCGCTCGATGCGCCAGAACATGCGCAAGATCGAAACGGCCATGAGCACCTTGCAGCAAAAGCTGGGCCATCCGCCCACCGAGTCGGAAGTGGCCAAGATGCTCAAGCTGTCGCTGGCCGACTACCAGGACATGCTGTCCGACGGCGGCGGCCACCAGCTGGTCTATTACGAAGACTTCCACGACAACGAGGGCAGCGACAGCTTTCTCGACCGCTATGCCCACGACGATGCCGACCCCCTGCGCAGCCTGATGGACGGCGACTTCCGCCAGGCCGTCATCGATGCCATCGACGGGCTGCCGCCGCGCGAAAAAATGCTCATGGGCCTGTACTACGAAGAAGAACTTAACTTAAAAGAAATCGGGGCGGTCATGGGCGTATCGGAGTCACGCGTGTCGCAGCTGCACACCCAGGCGGTGGCGCGGTTGCGGGCAACATTACGGGAGCAGGCGTGGACTGGGCCAGCGTAGCGGGGCTGGTGCTGGCGCTGGCCGGTCTGATGATCGGTCACAGCCTGGAAGGCGGCAAACTGTCGTCCCTGGTGCAGCCGGCCGCGTTCGCCATCGTCGTCATCGGCACCTTCGGAGCGGTGCTGCTGCAGACCGAGGCGCCCACCTTCATGCGCGGCGTGCGCATGCTGCGCTGGATCTTCCGCCCGCCGCCGAGCCAGCGCGCCAAAATCGCCCGCGAAATCGCCGTGTGGAGCCTGCACGCGCGGCGCGACGGCCTGCTGTCGCTGGAACAATACATGGAGTCCACCAAGGACATGTTCATCAAGAAGGGCTTGCGCCTGGTGGTGGACGGCATCCATCCCGACAAGCTGCGCGGCCTGCTGGAAACGGAACTGACGGCGTTTGAATTCGGCCAGCGCCAGGCCGCCAAGATCTGGGAGTCGGCGGCCGGCTATTCGCCCACCATCGGCATTCTGGGCGCCGTGCTGGGCCTGATCCACGTGATGGAAAACCTGACCGATCCCGCGAAACTGGGCAGCGGCATCGCGGTCGCTTTCGTGTCGACCATCTACGGCGTGGGGCTGGCGAATATGTTCTTTTACCCCATCGGCAACAAGCTCAAGGGCATTGTGGCCGAGACCGTCACGCAGTACGAAATCCTCACCGAAGTGTTCTACGACATCGCCAGCGGCGACCATTCGCGCGTCATCGAAGAGCGCGTGGCCAGTCTGCTGTCGCGGCCCTGAGTCGGCTTCAGACCATGGCGCGCCGCAAGTACGAGGAACAGACCGACAACCACGAGCGCTGGCTGATCTCGTACGCCGATTTCATCACCTTGCTGTTTGCCTTCTTCGTCGTCATGTACGCCATCTCGGTGGTCAACGAAGGCAAGTACAAGGTGTTTTCGGTGTCGCTGGGCGATGCGTTCGGCGGCAAGAATAAAGTGACCGCACCGGCCGACGTGCAGCCCATGTTCCCGCTGCCGAATGCGCTGGCCAAGCGCCGCGCCGAAGCGCTGCGGCGCGAACGCGAACGCCTGACCTCGCTGGCATCGGCCTTGTCGTCGACGCTGGCGCCGCTGGTCAAGGAAGGCAAGGTGCGGGTGACGCAAAACAGCCGCGGCGTGAGCGTCGAAATCAACGCCAGCGTGCTGTTCGATCCGGGCGAGGCCACGCTCACGTCCGAGTCCGACGAAGCCCTTCGGGCGCTGGCCGTGCTGCTCAAGAACGATCCGCACGCGGTGCAGGTGGAGGGGCACACGGACGTCATGCCGATCAACACGCCGCGCTTTGCCTCCAACTGGGAATTGTCGTCGGTGCGCGCCAGCGCCGTGGTGCGCCTGTTCATCGATGGCGGCGTGGCGCCCGAACGGCTCACCGCCGTGGGCCACAGTTCCAACATTCCCGTCGCGCCCAACGACACGCCGGAGAACCGCGCGCGCAACCGCCGCGTGGCGGTCACGATCCTGTCGGCCTTGCCGGATACGACGACCGAAATTCCGACGCGCTGACGCGAAGCTTCACTCGAGTCGAACTCAATGTGAACTCAATGTGATTACTGATACGCGAACTAGCGCAGTGTCGCCAGGCATTTGATCGCGGCCGTTATTTCCTCTGGCCGCAACGCGGCGAATCCCAGGCGCCAGCCGTCCACCTTGGCCGCCTCGTGATGCAGCACGCTCAGGCTGGGCGTGGCGATCCCCAGCCTGGCGGCGCGGCGCGTCAGATCGGCTTCGCTGCCGTCCAGTAAGCGCACGCTCAGTTGCAGCCCGCCTGCGCTGTGCAAGGGCTGGACCCAAGGCAGATGTGTATGGAGGGCGTCCAGCAGGCAATCGCGGCGGCTGCGATAGAGCTGCCGCATCAGCCGCAGATGCGCGGCGAAATGACCTTGCGCAATAAAATCTGCCGTCACCGCCTGCATCAGTTGCGATGAATGACCGTCGAAGGCGCTGCGCGCCACCAGCAGTGGCTGGACCATGTCTTCCGGCAGCACCGTGTACGCCAGCCGCAACGAAGGGAACAGGGTTTTCGAGAAACTGCCGATGTAGATGACCCGGCCTTCTTCGTCCAGGCTTTGCAGGGCCGGCATGGCGCGCCCGTCGTACTGGAATTCGCTGTCGTAATCGTCTTCGATCAGGTAGGCCCCGGTGCGCCTGGCGTAGGCGATCAGGCGGCGGCGCCGCTCCAGGCTCAAGGTTTGGCCGGTGGGGAACTGGTGCGCGGGGGTCAGATAGATCAGGCGCGGCGTGGGCAGGGTGTCGTCATGGCGCGCGCCGTGCGCATCGACGGGCAAGTTCACCACCCTGGCGCCGGCGGCGGCGAACACCACGCGCGCGCCGGCATAGCCGGGGTCTTCCATCCAGACGACATCGCCGTCGTCGAGCAGCATTTGCGCCAGCAATTGCAGGCATTGCTGGGAACTGGTCAGCACCAGCACCTGCTCGGGCGAGCAGCGCACGCCGCGCGAGTGCGCCAGGTAGCCGCTGATGGCGGCGCGCAGGTCGGGCCGGCCTTGCGGATCGCCATAGCGCATCAGTTCCTCGGAATCCAGGCGCAGGCGCCGGTTGAGCACGCGCCGCCACAGCGCCGCCGGGAAGGCGCGCAGATCCGGGCTGCCGGCGGCAAAGGCCTGCAAGCGCATCGGTTCCATGCAGCCGCCGGTTTCCAGCAGGCGCCGGCCGCGCTGCGAGAACGGGGTGGACGATCCGGGTGAGCGGTGCGGGGCAGGCATGGGCGATGGCGACCCCGCGCCCAGATCGATGGCGACAAAGCTGCCCTTGCCGACGTTGCGCCGTAGATACCCTTCGATGGCGAGCTGGCCGTAAGCCGCCTCGACGGTAACGCGGGACAAGGACAAGTCGCGCGCCAACACGCGCGTCGAGGGCAGGCGTTCGCCCAGCGACAAGGCGCCGCTGCGCATGGCGCGCCGCAAGGCGGCGCAGACTTGTTCGCGCAGCGCCAAACCGCTGCCCCCTTCGCTGTCGAATAAGCTGAGCCACATTCGCGGCCTGGACTGTTGCATGGGTCTTATCTGCTGTAATGAATTGGTATCAATTTTAATGCCAAATTGGCCTAAAATTCCATCAGTCCATTCAACCCACCAAGAAAGCCCGTCATGACAAACGCCAACTCCGTGATACTTTCCTATCCGGCCGCAACGCCGGAGCAGACCCGCGATTACATGTTGCATAAGCTCAGTTTTCATGCCGACGCCTGGGACGTGGCCGAAGACTTGCGCATGGGGATAGACTCGATTGTGGTCATCGACACACGTTCGGAGGCGCTGTACGCGCAAGGTCATGTGCCCGGCGCCATCAGTTTTCCGCATCGGACGATGACGGCCGAGAGCACGGCTGCGCTGGATCGCAGCAAGACCTATGTGACCTATTGCGACGGCATCGGCTGCAATGGCTCGACCAAGGGCGCGTACAAACTGGCCGCGCTGGGTTACACGGTCAAGGAGATGCTTGGCGGCCTGGATTTTTGGATACGCGATGGCCAGCCGCTGGCGTTTGGTGCGGAACCGGGGCGGATCGACGGCGCTACGCCCGCCATGGAATGCGCCTGCTGATGGAGCGTGCGGCAGCGGCCCGGGTGCGGCCAGCCCAGCCCGGCGACGCCCGGGCGCTGGCCGCGTTGTGCCAGGCGCATGCCGCCTTCGAGGAACTGCCATACCAGGCTGACGGGCACGCCAGCCGTCTGGCGCAGGCCCTGGAAAATGCCCGATTGCACGTGTGGGTGGCGGAGCGCGACGGCGACATCGTCGGCTACGCCAGCGCCACGCTGGACTTTTCGACTCTGTGCGGCAGGACGTTTGTGCATCTCGATTGCCTTTACCTGGAGCCACTGGCGCGCAACTGCGCTCTGGGTAGTGCATTGATGGCCGCGGTGGTGCAGTTCGGGCGGCGCCAAGGCTGCCGCGACATGCAATGGCAAACGCCGGCGTGGAACGAGGCCGCGCTGCGCTTTTACGATCGCAGCGGGGCGCGCAGGCTCAGCAAGCAGCGTTACAGCTTGCCGCTTGCTGCGGGCGTCTGATACAGCGTCCGTTCAGCGAGTATTGATGCCAACCTAAACAGCGAGTATCGATGTCTATACTAGACCGTAAGTGGTGGTTTATCGCTATCGTCAGCATTCTGACGATCATCGTCACGCGCTACCTGATCGACTCGGCCGGTTTTCCGCTGCGAAGCGAATACAGCTGGGCGCAATGGGCCGTCTTCATCCTCAGTTACGCTGCCGTCTGGCGTTGTCTGTCGTTCTGCGGGTGGCGCATCGCGGTGGCCATTTCCCCGGCTTATGCCGCGAAAAAAGGGCGCTTTCCGGGATAGCGACCGACATCGGCCATCAGCGGCTGCACGATGAGCCGCGAATCAACTGTCCGATGAAACTTTTGACCTTGGAATTACCCGATCACCACCCGACGCGACGTCGACGTGGTGCTGGTCTGCCCGGTCGGCCCGTACACGGCCGTATCGGCCGCGCCGGCGGGGGTGCGCATGGCATTGATGATGGTGTGCGTGTTGGTCAGCTGCTTGGCGATCAGCATGCCGTTGACCCGGTTGATTTCCTTGGCCTGGCGCGTGATGGCCAGCAAGTCCTGCCACAATTCGGACGCGGCGCTGTCGCTGGCGTGCTCCAGCCAGGCTTGCATGCTGGCGTCTTCCGGCGCGTGGCCGGCGTCGGCCAGCTGCGCGTGGCGCTGCCTGGACAAGGCCGCCATCTGCGACACCAGCTGGGCTTTTTGCGGCGTGAGCGCATTGAGCGCGTCGGTGTCGGCCGCCACCAGCATTTGCTGCTCGCGTTTCATCAACTCCATCAAGGTGGTGAACAGCGACAGTTCGTCGCGCACGGTCGTAATTGGACTTGCCATTGATGAATCGCTTTCTGCCGCCGTAATTAGCGCTTGCGGGAATGCAGCAGGTCGCGCACTGTTTCCAGCAGGCCGTCCGCTACTTTTTCCGAATTAACCTGGAACTGGCCATCGGCGATGGCCAGCTTGATGCGTTCTACTTTCTTGGTATCGAACACGGCATTGCCGCCGCCCACTGCGCTGGCCATGGCCTGACCCTGCGCCGACAGTTTGACGCTGTCGGTACTGGCCGGCGCGGCAGCGGCTGCCTTGTCGGTACTTTTCGCACTGGTGGCCGGCGTATTCGCCGCCGGCAGGCCAGGGTTACTTTTCAGGGTGTCGTTGATTTTCACAGCATCGTCCTTCTCTGGTCGGAACAAACTTCCGGGGTATGCGTAAGTAACGGCCGGCAAGGCGTTTACTTTAGCGTAGCTGCGCGGATATTTGTAGTATCAGAATGCTACTTCGACCAAACCGCCTGCCTTCGCCACGCCCGACAGGATAGCACCGGCGCCGGTGCGCACTTGCACAACCTGGCCTTCGCTGGCCGTGCCGATGGCGCGCGCTTCGGCGGAAACGGAAAATCCGGCGCCGCTGGAGACCACGCGCACCGCCTGACCCTGCTGCACCACCGGTTTACTGCGCAGCGCGTCGAGCCGCAAGGGGGCGCCGGCGGCCACCGACTGCGTGCTGCTGCGCCCGATGGCCTGGGCCGGATCGGTCAGCACGCCGTTGGGCAGAGCGCCCAGGTCGCCGTTCAATATGACCAGTTGTTCCTTGCTGATGGGCTGACCCTGCACCAGCGGCACCGCGGCGACGACGTAGTCGCCCAGCACGCTGACCTGAGCCTGAATATACACCGTCCACGGCACCGGCGCCGCGCAGCGCACGCCCACCGTTGTTTTGCCGAACGCGCGCGCGCCCGGCTGTTGAAAGGCCTGGGGCAGGGCGGCGCAGGCGGCCAGCTGCATGCGCGCGTCGACATTGCCGATGGTGACGGTCGCCTTGCCCGGCAGGCCGGCGCTCTGGGTCTGCAGGTACAGCTCGGCCACCTGGCGCAGGGTATTGATGTCCTGGCGCGCGGGGGCGGCCGCAGCCGGCTGGGCAGGCGTGGCTTGCCGGGCCTGGGCCGCGGGCAGGCCGTACAGGCCGCACAGGGTGGCGGCGAACAACAGGGAGGCAAGGCGGGTCGGGGTCATGAGCGTTCCTTCGAATGACACCATCTTAGTGCCGCGCGGAATTGCCTGAATGAATGAATAGCCTGCGATTGGCCCCCCTTATCGTTCGATTGGCCGGCGCGCCGCCGCCGTACTATGAATCCTGTCACTACAAGAAATTGCCCCCAATCCGGAGGCGGTGGAACGATGCGGAGCCTGACATGATTGGCAAACTCGACGATTACCTGCGCTTTAACGAAGCCGCCCTGAGCCTGCGCTCCAAGCGCCAGGAAGTGCTGTCCTCCAATATCGCCAATGCCGATACGCCCAACTACAAGGCCCGCGACATCGATTTCGCCAGCGCCATGCAGAGCGTGATGGCGCGCGCGGCGCCGCCGGCCGGCGCCATGGCCAAGACCGCGCCGGGCCACGTGAGCGGCGGCGCCCCCAAGGGCGCTACCCTGCCGGACGGCACGCCGCTGCTGTACCGCACCGCCGCCCAGGGCGCGGCCGACAACAACACCGTCGACATGGATGTCGAGCGTAACCAGTTCGCCGACAACGCCCTGCGCTACGAAGCGGGCATCACCATGATCAATATGCAGATTCGCGGCCTGATGTCGGCCATTCAGGGAGGTCAGTAATCATGTCGCTATTTAATATCTTTAACGTGTCCGGTTCGGCCATGAGCGCCCAGGCCCAGCGTCTCAACACCGTGGCCAGCAACCTGGCCAACGCCGACAGCGCCACCAGCCCCACCGGCCAGGCCTACCGCGCCAAGCAGGTGGTGTTCGAGGCGGTGCCGACCGCCAGCGGCGGCTCCGGCGTCAAGGTGCAGCAAGTGATCGAAGATGCGTCGCCCCTCAAGCAGGTGTACGACCCCAAGCACCCGATGGCCGACGACAAGGGCTATGTCAGCATGCCCAACGTGAATGTGGTCGACGAGATGGTCAACATGCTGTCGGCCACCCGTTCCTATCAGTCGAACGTGGAAACCATGAACGCGGCCAAGTCGCTGCTGCTCAAAACCCTGACCCTTGGCCAATAAGCTGAGCAGACACTTTTTTTAAAGCGACCCGACCATGTCAACCGTACAAAACTCCAGCCCGATTTCGCAAGACCTGATGAACGCGGTCAACAGCAAGAAGACCACCGCCAACGACGGCGGCGTGCAGGCCGAGACCGACAAGTTCATGACCCTCTTGGTGACCCAGCTGAAGAACCAGGACCCCATGAATCCGCTCGACAACGCGCAGCTGACCAGCCAGTTCGCGCAGCTGTCGACGGTCACCGGCGTCAACAAACTCAATGCCACGCTGGAAACGTTGAAGTCCAGCTACCAGTCGTCCGAGGCACTGCAGGCCACCAACATGATCGGCCACGGCGTGCTGGTCGAAGGCAATTTCGCCAACCTGACCGGCGGCAAGTCGATCATGGGCGTGGAACTGGCTACCGCCGCCGACCATGTGCAGGTGATCATTTCCGACCCGCGCACCGGCAAGGATGTGCAGAAGATCGACCTGGGCCCGCAGGCGGCCGGCACCCTGCCGCTGACCTGGGATGGCATGTCCGACGCGGCCGAACTCGATGCCGACGGCAAGCAGGTCCCGCTCAAGGATGGCAATTATTCCTTCCGCGTGGTCGCCACCCGCGGTGACGAAGCACTGACCGATGCCAAAGCGCTGGCGTTCGACGTGGTCAACAGCGTGACCACCAGTGCCAAGGACGGCGTCAAGCTGAACCTGCCGACCAAGGGCGTGGTGCAGATGGCCGACGTCAGGCAGATCCTGTAATCCCGTTAGCCATCGAATAATTTACCCACTTCAAGCCGCGACGCTCACGCCGCACATTTCATTAGAATATTTTCAGGAGAAACACCATGTCTTTCCAACAGGGACTTAGCGGCTTGAATGGCGCTGCAAAATCGCTCGACGTTATCGGCAACAACATCGCCAACGCCAGCACCGTGGGATTCAAAAGCTCGCAAGCCCAGTTTGCCGACGTGTACGCCAATTCGCTCAACGGCGTCGGTGGCAACCAGGCCGGTATCGGCGTGAAAGTGTCGCAGATCGCCCAGCAGTTCACCCAGGGTAACGTGGAGTCGACCAACAACCCGCTCGACATCGCCATCAACGGCGCCGGTTTTTTCCGCACCTCGGTCGAAGGCGGCGTGCAGTATTCGCGCAACGGCCAGTTCTCGCTCGACAAGAATGGCTTCATGGTCAACGCCCAGGGCGCCAAGCTGACGGGCTATATGGCCAATACGGAAGGCGAGATTCTGGCCGGCTCGCCCGTGCCGATTCAGATTAACAATGCCGATCTGAAGCCGGTTGCCACCACCACGGTCAACACCGCGATCAACCTCGATTCGCGCAGCTTGCCGCCGGTGCATTCCCCGTTCGACCCGTCCGATCCGCAAAGCTACAACAAGCAGACCCCGCTCGACGTCTATGACACGCTGGGTAATCCGCATGTGATGTCGACCTACTATGTGAATACTTCGCCCGGCCAGTGGGACGTGTATGTGGCCAAGGATGGCACCGAAATCACCCAGCTGGAAGTGGCATCGGCCGCCCACGCCGCCACGCCCGATGGCGAGCTTGCCGCGATCGAACGCGCCAACGTCGCTGCCGGGTACGTTTCTGTGCCGCCCGCTATCGATATGGCCGATCGCCTCGACCTGTACGCCACGGCGGCCAGCACCGCCGTGGTCAACGCCATGGTGGCGCTGGGCTTGCCGGGCGACGGCGTCGATGCCCTCGCCGTGACGGCCGCCGCCGCCGCCGCCGCGGACGTGATCGGCACCAGCCCGGAAGCGATCGATGCAGCCATTTCCAAAGCGCTCAACGTGGGCGGCCGTCCGGTCGGCCACATGACGTTCGACCAGTTCGGCTCGCTGGTCCAGCTGCAGCAGAACGTGTATGCCGCCGACAACACCATGACCACGGAAGACCGCCAGGGTTCCGGCCTGAACATCGTGCTGCCGATCTTTCCGCGTACCGGTGCGGCGCCGTACCTGCGCATGGAACAACGCATGACCGATTCGACCCAGTACCGCTTGCCGACCAGCGAAAAGCGCTCGACCCAGGATGGCTACTCGGCCGGTACCCTGCAGCGTTTCTCGGCCGGTCCGGACGGCGTCATCCTGGGCCAGTACAGCAACGGCCAGTCGCATGCGCTGGGCCAGATCGTGCTGGCCAACTTCGCCAATCCGAACGGCCTGTCGCCTTTAGGTAACAACGCCTGGTCGGAAACGTCGGTCTCGGGCGGCCCGCTGATCGGCACGCCGACCCATGGCAGCCTGGGCACGCTCAACTCGTCCGCGGTGGAAAACTCCAACGTCGACCTGACGGCCGAGCTGGTCAACATGATCACGGCGCAGCGGGTCTATCAGGCCAACGCGCAGACCATCAAGACCCAGGACTCGGTGCTGCAGACGCTGGTCAATCTGCGTTAAAAGCCGCAACACTGTCGTAACAGCATCCCGCAAGGAGCCTTATGGATCGCCTCATCTACACCGCCGGCAGCGGCGCCAAGCACTTGCTGGAACAGCAAGCGACCACGGCGCACAACCTGGCCAACGTCACCACGACGGGCTTCCGGGCCCAGATCGATGCGTTCCGCGCGGTGCCGGTCGTGTCCGACGCGCCCCTGAACACGCGCACCCTGGTGGTCAACGCCACCGTGGGCGCCGATTTCGCCTCGGGACCGTTGCAGATGACGGGGCGCGATCTGGATGTGGCCGTCAAAGGGAAGGGTTGGATCGCCGTGCAGATGGCCGACGGCAGCGAAGCCTACACCCGCAACGGCGCCATGCAGATGAATCCCAACGGCCTGCTGCAAACCTCCGGCGGCCAGACCATTCAGGGCGACGGCGGGCCGATCACGGTGCCGCCGGAAGTGACGGTGGCCATCGGCGGCGACGGCACCATTTCGACCATTGCCACGACCACCAAGCCGGGCGCGCCGACGGTGCTCGGGCGCATCAAGCTGGTCAATCCGCCCGAGCAGGACCTGGTGCGCGGCGACGACGGCCTGTTCCGCTTGAAGAACGGCACGGCCGCGCCGGCCGACCCGCAGGTGGTGGTGGCCGGCGGCGCGCTGGAGGGCAGCAACGTCTCGCCGGTCGACGCCATGGTCAACATGATTGCGCTGGCGCGCGCCTTCGAAACCCAAATGAGCCTGCTGAAGAATGCCGAGAACAACGCGGCGAAAGCAGACCAGATCCTTGGATTGGGGTAACACAGCCGGGCGCATAATGAACTTCATCAATCGGTGCTTGGCGTTGTCGCTGGCCGCCGTAACTGGAGAAGATCATGATTCGTTCCCTTTTTATCGCGAAGACCGGCCTCGAGGCGCAGCAGACCAACCTCGACACCATCACCAACAACCTGGCCAACGTCAGCACCAACGGCTTCAAGCGCAGCCGCGCCGTGTTCGAAGACCTGCTCTACCAGAATGTGCGCCAGCCCGGCGCCCAGTCCTCCCAGCAAACCAATTTGCCGTCCGGCCAGCAGGTCGGCACCGGTGTGCGCACCGTCGCCATCGAGCGCATCCACACGCAGGGCAATCCCCAGCAAACCAATAACGCCAAGGACCTGATGGTCAACGGCGCCGGCTTCTTTTCCGTGCTGCTGCCCGACGGCACTGCCGCCTACACCCGCGACGGCTCATTCCAGAGCGACGCCAACGGCCAGCTGGTGACCTCGTCCGGCTTCGTCATCCAGCCGGCCATCACGGTGCCGGCCAATGCCCAGTCGATCACGGTGGGGCGCGACGGCACCGTCTCGGTGACCTTGCCCGGCACCACGGCGCCGTCGCAGATCGGCACTTTACAGCTGACCACCTTCGTCAACCCGGCAGGGCTGGAATCGAAGGGCGAAAACCTGTACGTGGAGACCGGCGCCTCGGGCGCGCCCAACACCAACACCCCGGGCACCAACGGCGCGGGCGTGCTGATGCAGGGCTACGTGGAAACCTCCAACGTCAACGTGGTGGAGGAAATGGTCAACATGATCCAGACCCAGCGCGCCTACGAAATCAACAGCAAGGCGATCACCACGTCCGACCAGATGCTGGCCAAGCTGTCGCAGCTGTAAGCCTTAAGGAAACGTCATGAAACCGACCCTGAACCTGATTCGCTGCGTGGCCGCCCCCGTGCTGCTGTGCGCGCTGACCGCCTGCTCGACCACGCCGACCTCGATCGTCCAGCGTCCGACCACGGCGCGCCCCCTGTACGCCGACAATGCCGGCCCGGCCAACGGCGCCATCTACCAGGCCGCCGCCTACCGCCCGCTGTTCGAAGACCGCCGCGCGCGCCACATCGGCGACCTGCTGACCATCAACATCATCGAGAAAACCTCGGCCGTCAAAGCCGGCGCCAGCTCGGGCAACAAGTCGGGCACGGCCAGTTTCGCGCCGCCGGGCCTGCTGCAAGGCAAACTCGGCGCGGCCGTGGCCGTCAACGGCTCGACCAAGTTCTCCGACGCCGACAACCAGAGCGCCAGCAACACCTTTACCGGCACCATCGGCGTGACCGTCACCGAGGTGCTGCCGAACGGGAACCTGATCGTGGCCGGCGAGAAGCAGGTGGCCATGAACAAGGGCGTCGAATTCATCCGCTTTTCCGGCATGATCAGCCCCGACAACATCGGCACCGGCAACACGGTGTCGTCGACCCAGGTGGCCGATGCGCGCGTGGAATACCGCACCAACAGCCAGATCGACCGCGCCGAAGTCACTGCCATGGTGTCGCGCTTCTTCCAGTCGCTGCTGCCATTCTGATGGGAACCGTCATGCGCGCCCTGTTTGCCCGTGTAATCACCGCACCCGGCGATATGCTGGTGGCCATCCTGCTGGCCGCCCTGGTGGCGGGCCTGATGCTGCCGCAGGCAGCCCACGCCGACCGGCTGAAAGACCTGACCACGATCGCCGGCGTGCGCCAGAATCAGCTGAGCGGCTACGGCATCGTCGTGGGCCTGGACGGCAGCGGCGACCAGACCACCCAGACCCCGTTCACGGTGCAGTCGATCATGTCGATGCTGCAAGCCAAGGGCGTCAACCTGCCGCCCGGCACCAGCTTGCAGCTCAAAAACGTCGCCGCCGTGATGGTCACGGCCTCGCTGCCGGCCTTTGCCCAGCCGGGCCAGACCATCGACATCACCGTGTCGTCCATCGGTAACGCCAAGAGCTTGCGCGGCGGCACCCTGATCATGACCCCGCTGCAAGGCGCCGACGGCCAGGTGTACGCCATGGCCCAAGGTAACGTGCTGGTCGGCGGCGTGGGCGCGGCCGCCGGCGGCGCCCAAGTGCAGGTCAATCACCTGGCGGTGGGCAAGATCTCCGCCGGCGCCACGGTGGAGCGCGCCGTCGCCTCCAGCCTGGGCGAGAACAACCAGATCCGCCTGGAACTGAACACCACCGACTTCGCCACCGCCAGCCGGGTGGCCGAAGCCATCAACAACCATTTCGGCCCGGACATCGCCACCGCACTGGACGGACGCGTGATCCGCGTGCGCTCGCCCTCGTCGAGCGACCAGCGGGTGGCCTTCATCGGCATCCTGGAGTCGCTGGAAGTCACGCGCGCCCGGGTGGCCGCCAAGGTCATCATGAACGCGCGCACCGGCTCGGTGGTGATGAACCAGTCGGTGACCCTGGACAGCTGCGCCATTTCGCACGGCAACCTGTCGGTGACGATCTCGTCCGACCCGGAAGTGAGCCAACCGAATGCCTTGTCGGGCGGCAAGACGGCGGTGACGGCCAAGACCAACATCGAAGTCAAGAAGGACCCGGGCAAGGTGCTCATGGTCAAGGCCGGCGCCTCGCTGGCCGAAGTGGTCAAGGCCATGAACGCCATCGGCGCCTCGCCGCAAGACTTGCTGTCGATCCTGCAGGCGCTGAAAGCGGCCGGATCGCTGCAAGCCGAGCTGGAAATTATTTAAGTTTAAGTCTGAAGTTTTTAAAGGCACCGCCATGATCGCTCCGTCCACCGACCTCAGCAGCAAGCTCGCCTTCGACACCAAGGGCCTGGGCGACCTGAAGCAATCAGCCAAGGCCGGGTCGCCCGAAGCGCTGAAAACGGCGGCGACCCAGTTCGAAGCCATGTTCATCAACATGATGATGAAATCCATGCGCGACGCCACGCCGACCGACAGCCTGCTCGACAATCAACAGACCAAGGTGTTTACCGGCATGCTGGACCAGCAGCTGAGCCAGAACCTGGCCAAGCGCGGCGTTGGCCTGGCCGACGTGCTGACGCGCCAGTTGTCCATGTCCCAAGGCGGGGCGTTGACGCAGGGCGCATCGTCGACCGCGGCCGCCCAGAACCCCAACGCGATGGCGCTGGCCATCGGCGGCGACCAGAACATCAACACCAGCCGCACCATGCCGGAGCCGCGCGATGCGGGCGAACTGATGGCCACGCCCGGCGCGCTGCTGGCGCCGTCGAAAGTGCCCACCAGCGCCGGCGTGAGCGAAAGCGGGCGGGTGCAGGCGCCCCATGTGCGCTCGTTCCAGGACAAGCTGGCCGCCCACGCCAACGAGGCCTCGGCCGCCACCGGCATTCCGGCCAAGTTCATGCTGGGCCAGGCCGCGCTCGAATCGGGCTGGGGCAAGCGCGAGATCAAGAACGTCGACGGCAGCTCCAGCCACAACCTGTTCGGCATCAAAGCCGGCCCTGGCTGGAAAGGCAAGGTTGCCACGGCGGTCACGACCGAGTACGTCAACGGCGTGCCGCATACCAAGGTCGAGAAATTCCGCGCCTACGAGTCGTACGCCGACAGCTTCAAGGATTACGCCAAGCTGCTGACCAACAATCCCCGCTACGAAAAAGTGCTGGCCCAGGCCAAGGATGCGGCCGGCTTCGCCCAGGGCTTGCAGCGCGCCGGCTACGCCACCGATCCCCTGTATGCGGCAAAGCTGCAACGGATCATCAAACACAATCTGGCGTGACGGAGACTGGCGCAATGCGGCGGGCGTAAAGCGCGGCCGTAAACAATCCGACAAGCCTGTTGCAATATATTTCATTTAAGTTTTGCGGTTTTCTGCCGTAGACCCTAGTACGAAGCGAAAAGAAAGACACCTATGGCTGGCAATCTCCTCAGTATCGGCAAGAGCGGTCTGTTCGCCGCACAGGCGGGTTTGTCCACGACCGGGCACAACATTGCCAATGCCAACGTGGCCGGGTACAGCCGCCAGGTGGTGGTGCAGTCGACCGCCTCGGCGCAGGATTACGGCTACGGCTTTGTCGGCAGCGGCACCCAGGTGGCCCAGATCAAGCGCTATTCGGATGCCTTTCTCGACAGCCAGGTGCGCAACGCGCAGGCGTCGAAAAGCTCGCTCGACTCGTATTACTCGCAGATCGCCCAGATCGACAACCTGCTGGCCGACCCCAGCGCCGGCTTGTCGCCGGCGCTGCAGGACTTTTTCAAGGGCGTGCAGGATGTCGCCTCCAATCCCGCCTCGATCCCGTCGCGCCAGGCGCTGCTGTCGGCGGCCGATTCGCTGGCCGCCCGCTTTCAGGGGCTCAACGGCCGGCTCGACGAAATCCGCGACGGCGTCAACACCCAGATCACCACCAATGTGAATCTGATCAATTCCTACGCCCAGCAGATCGCCCAGCTCAACCAGGACATCGCGCTGGCCACCACGTCGCCCACGCGCCAGCCCAACGACCTGCTCGATGCGCGCGACAAGGTGATCGCCGACCTGAACACCAAGATCAAGACCACCGTGGTCCCGGGCGACAACAACAGCATGACCGTGTCGATCGGCAACGGCCAGCCGCTGGTGGTGGGCCAGAAGTCGTTCGAACTGGCGGTGACGACGTCGCCCACCGACTTCAACCGCGTCCAGGTGGGCTATGTCAGCAACGGCAACGTCACTGTGCTGGGCGACAACGCGCTGTCCGGCGGCGACCTGGGCGGCGTGCTGGAGTTCCGCAGCGGCACCCTGGACCGCGCCCAGAATTCGCTGGGGCGCATCGCCCTGACGCTGGCGGCCACCTTCAACGACCAGCACCGCCTGGGGCAGGACCAGAACGGCGCCATGGGCGGCACCTTCTTTACCGAAGCGGCCGCCTTCGTGGGGCGCAGCCGCGACAACAGCGTGGCCAGCACCACCGAGGTGAAGGCCAACGTCAGCGATCCGAGCCAGCTGACGCAGAGCGATTACACGGTCGACTACAACGGCAGCCAGTACATCGTCACGCGCCTGTCCGACAGCCAGCAGACCCTGATCGACCCGTATCCGCAAGCCACGGCGCAGACCATCGACGGCGTCGACTTCGACATCACCGGCGTGGGCGCCGCCGGCGACAGCTACCTGGTGCGCCCGACCATTAACGGCGCAGCCTCGTTTGCCGTGGAATTGAACGACCGCAACCGGCTGGCCGCGGCGGCCCCGATCACCACCAGCGCACCGATCAGCAACACCGGCAGCGGCAAGATCGGCGAAGGCAGTGTCGATGCGGCGTATCTGCAGCCGGGCAACGCCCTGACCAGCCCCGTGACGCTGACCTTTACCAGCCCGGGCGATACCTTGTCGGGCTTTCCGGCGGGCCAGGCCATCAAGGCGACGGACAACGGCGTGGTCACCGACTATCCGGCCGGCACACCGAGCATCCCGTTCAAGGCGGGCGTGACCTACAACTTCGGCGGCATCAACCTGACGTTTACGGGCAAACCGGCCACTGGCGATACCTTCAGCGTTGGGCCCAACACCAGCGGCGTGGGCGACAACCGCAACATGCGCGCGCTGGGCGCCTTGCAGACCAAGAATATCGTGGAAGGCAATACCGCCACCTACCAGTCGGCCTACGCCGAGATGGTCAGCTTTGTCGGCAACAAGACGCGCGAAGTGCAGGTCAACGGCGCGGCCGGCGGGGCCTTGCTGGCCCAGGCCAAGGCCGCCCAGCAGGATGTGGTGGGCGTCAATCTGGATGAGGAAGCCACCAACCTGTTGCGCTATCAGCAGGCGTATCAAGCCGCCGGCAAGGTCATGCAGATTGCCAGCACCATGTTCGACACCTTGCTGTCGCTGGGCCGCTAAGATTTTTTGAGAGAGCATCATGCGCATATCCACCAGTTCGATGTACGAGACCGCCACCAACCAGATGGGGACCTTGCAGACCTCGCTTGCCAAGACCCAGATGCAGCTGGCCACGAACCGCCGCATGCTCACCGCCGCGGACGACCCGATCGCCTCGGCGCGCGCGCTGGAAGTGACGCAGTCGCAATCGATCAACACCCAGTTCGCCACCAACCGCCAGAACGCGCGCGCCTCGCTGTCGCAGGTCGAGCTGGCGCTGGACAGCACCACCCGCCTGATCCAGGACGTGCAGACCATCGCCGTTGCCAGCGGCAATGGTGCGCTGTCGCAGGCCGACCGCGAAACCTTCGCCGTCGAACTGTCGGGCCGGCTGGACGATCTGCTGGGGCTGGCCAATACGGCCGACGGCGCCGGCGGCTACCTGTTTTCGGGCTTTAAATCGACCACCTTGCCATTCACCCAGACGCCCACCGGCGCCCAGTACCAGGGCGACCAGGGCCAGCGCCAGTTGCAGGTCGGCTCGGCGCGCCAGGTGGCCGTGAGCGACTCGGGCGCCTCGATTTTCGAAGACAACATCACCGGCAACGGCACGTTCACCACCCGCGCCGGCACGCTCAACACGGGCTCGGGCATTTCGTCCACGGGCGCCGTGACCGACGCGACGCTGGCCACGGGCCACGATTACGCGATCACCTTTTCCGTCACGGGCACGCCCGCCGTGACCACCTATTCGGTGCTGGACCAGACCACCGGCCTGCCGCCGCCGCCGCCCGCCGTGGCCACCGACGTGCCGTACCAGAGCGGCAAGCAGATCGCCTTCGAGGGCGTGGCGTTCGACGTCAAGGGCGCGCCGGCCGATGGCGACACGTTCAGCGTCAAGCCGAGCGAGAAGCAGTCGGTGTTCACCACCCTGACCAGCATGATCGCCGCATTGCGCGCGCCGGCCTCGGGAGCGGACGGGCAGGCCAGGCTGACCAACGAACTCAATGCCGCGCACGAGAACCTGAATGCCTCGCTGGACAACGTGCTCAGCGTGCGCGCCTCGATCGGCTCGCGCATGAAGGCGCTGGACAACCTCGACAGCGCAGGCGACGACCTGAACATTCAATACGCGGCGACCCTGTCGGATCTGCAGGATCTGGATCAGGTCAAGGCGATTTCGGATTACGGCCAGCAGCAGATCATGCTGGAGGCGGCGCAGAAGTCGTTCAAGTCGATGGCGGGGTTGTCGCTGTTTAATTACATCGGCTAATCACATCGGCTTATTACATCGGCTTATTACATCGGCTTATTACATCGGCTCATTACATCGACTAAGTAACAAACGGTCGCACTCAAACATCGACTTATTTTTCACGCAAGGTTGTCATTTCTTCTGGAAAGCATGTTAGTTTCGCGTGGCGGTGGAAGCCCTTCCACCGCCAACGAAAATATGCCGAGGAGAAATACCCGATGAGACAGTCTTCAACACTTGTACTTGCGCTCGTGGTGACGATATCAGGCGCCGTGCTGCTGCCAAGCGCCCATGCGAAAGATGACCACACCACCGTAACACAAGGGCAGCTCTCCGGAGTTCGCCAGGGCAAAGTGACCGCCTATCTGGGCGTACCGTACGCGCAGCCGCCCGTGGCCAACCTGCGCTGGCGCGCGCCGCAGCCGGCGGCGGCCTGGACAGGCGTACGCAACGCGCACGCGATGTCGCCCAGCTGTTATCAAGCGCTGCCGAATGGCGGCGTACGCGCCTGGACCGAGGAATACCAGATCAAGGGCGGCGTCAGTGAGGACTGCCTGTATCTGAACGTCTGGACGCCTGCCGACGCGGGCAAGAAAAAGCTGCCCGTGATGGTGTGGATACATGGCGGAGCGTTTGCTTCGGGAAGTACATCGGTGCCGGTGTATGACGGTGCGGACCTGGCCAAACAAGGGATTATCGTTGTCAGCATCAACTACCGGCTCGGCATCTACGGCTTCCTGAATCATCCGGAATTAAGCGCTGAAAGTCCGACTGGCGGCTCCGGCAATTACGGCCTGCTCGACCAGCTCGCCGCGCTGAAATGGGTGCGAGAGAACGCGGCCGCATTTGGTGGCGACGCCTCGCAAGTGACCATTGCCGGTCAATCGTCCGGCGCATTGTCCGTGCACACCATGATCGGCTCGCCCGCAGCCAAAGGCCTGTTCCAGCGCGCCATTGCGCAAAGCGGCTCCTACATGCGTTCCTGGATGCCGACCCAGGCGCAGGCCGACAATTTCGGCGCCGGTATGCTTAATTTCCTGGGCTACCCGAATATTGCCGCGTTTCGCGCCTTATCCACCACGCAGATGGATGGCGTCTTCGCCGGCCTGGCGCAACAGGGCATCAACGTTGGCTTTGGGCCGAATGTGGACGGCAACGTGGTGCCGACTCTGGCCAACCTCGGCGCCAACCTGAACGACACGCCGATCCTGACCGGCATGACCGCCGATGAAGCCAGTTCGTCCGTGCCGGGCTATGGAACGGCCACGACGGCGTCGCTGTTTTCGACTATCTCGCGCAATTTCGGCGGCTTTGCCAACGAGTTCTGGTCCGTGTATAACGCCCCGACCGATGCGGCCGCTGGCGTATCGTCGATGGCGCTGATGCGCGACACCGGCTTGGGATCGATGCATATCTGGGGCCAGCGCCGACTGGCGACGACCCGCCAGCCTATCTATGCCTATCTGTGGACTCACGTCGAACCGGGCCCGAACGCGTCCTTGTACCGGGCCTTCCATTCGTCCGAGATTCCTTATGTGTTCGGCACGCTGGAAGCGGCGAACCGGCCTTTCACGTCGGTTGACCGGCGCGTATCGCGGCAGGTTGGGAGCTACTGGGTCAACTTCGTCAAGACTGGCAATCCGAATGGTCCTGGCCTGCCGGCCTGGCCGGCGTTGACGAAAACGGCGCCGCAGATCATGGACCTGGGCGCCCATTCAGGGCCGCGGCCGATTCTGGATGCGAACAAGCAATCGCTGTTTGAACGCTTTGTCGAGGGTGGCGGCGTGCTCAACTCGTATTAATCGCTTGTACGACTGCTGTGCAATGCGCATCCCGGCGACGCACGGCAGTTGTCTTGCCCTTGCTGCGCGCCAGTCAGAGCCGCGTGCACACATTTAATCGCGGCCTCAAAGGCTGGTCGGCCCGGTTATAACGTCGGCGGGCAGATTTAGGCTTGCGGGATTGTTCTTATAGTTTGTAATTTATTGAGAGAATTAGAAGTGGTCATGCGTCTGGCGGGTGGCATTCCTTGCTGCACCTTTTAATACCTCCGTCAATGACCCGGTCGGCTTATCTTCAGCTGGCAGAACGCGATGCGGTAGATGATGTTCCGCGCCGAGAAAATCACAGAATAACCTTTATGATAAATCTAGACCTCCAGATTTGCGCGTATGTAAGCCGTCCGCTGCCCAACCAAGAGCTTGAATTCGTCAGTGCTATCAAATGCAAGGCATTTTTCGAGATCTTCTAGCGCCTTGTGCTTTTCACCAAGTTCATACAAAACATTGGACCGGTTATAATATGCAAAAGCGTAGGACGGGTCTGCTGAGATAGCCTTGGAAAAATATTCGAGAGACTCGGGAAATTTTTTCTGTTCAAAACAAATTGTGGCAATCGTGCTTAACACCGAAGCGTCGATATATCCTAGTGAAATCGCACGTTTCAAATTGTCTAAAGCATTGTCGAATTGTTTGAGCATTGCATACGCTGTGCCGCGATCAGCATAAGCCATAGCATTATCCGCATCGACCTGAAGAACATCCCCATAGAGGCCTAAAGCGTCATCCATTCTTCCTTGCGTTATAAATCCCCGAGCTCGCATGCAGAATGGTGAAAGATCAGGTTTTGCTTCGCTCATTGTTACAACTCCATGATATAAATTTTGTTGAATTGATCAGATTGAAATGTGCAGTAGTTATCTGGCGCTTGTGGGATTAGGGCAATTTCGAAATGAGCGCCTGAAGGTAGGACTCAAGCGTATTGAACAGAATAGCACTTGCGTATGGACGGCGTGGATCTTGCTGCGTACGAACCATGATTTCTTCCGGAATTTCCTCAGACAACCACAACTCTTTGTATTGATATATTGCGAATAAATCGTCATCAATATCTTCCAGCAGCAAGTGTCCGCGCCAAGGGTCCTGGTAAAGTTTGCCCGACACAGCTGACATGAAGACCAAAGCGCGGTCGCCAATCTGCATCGGTATATCGCCCCAATTGCCAGGTGCGCGCACGAACTCAATCACATTTCCGCACAGCTCATTCGTAATTCCTTTTCGAGCCGAGTATACTTTTTCGACTTTGGCTTGCAATACTTGCGATGCCGGCTCGCCGAGCACGCGTAGTAATACTAGGTCGTATTGCGCAACCTTTTCGGATAAGAAGGGTTTGCATATTTTCATTTGTGTGGATTGGGGTCAGGTCCGGCATTCGTGCATCAGATCGCCTCCCGGCCACCCGTCCACATGTCAGATCAGATCATCTTCGTTGTCCAACCAAGCGCAATACTTGGAGAATTCGCGACTGCCCACAGACATGGTCAACCGCGCGATTCCAATCCATCTTCAAAAATTTCCCATAACTTCGTCCGCAGCATGTCCATTGTTTGGTTGATGTGGAGCCGCTGATCTTCATCAGCTACCCAAATGAAATACTCTGAGAAACCACGACCACCCGCAGTCATTGTTCTGTATATTGAACGCGCATTCTCGAAATTAGACGAAGTTGGCTGACCATTGCTATCGGTCAGTTCACTTATCGCAGCCTTGATGCCGCGGCTCCAGTTACCTTCTTGCTGCTGTTGAAGTAAAATCAGCAATTCGCTAAGCAGCCGCCGGGCTTCACTTGCCTGGATATGGGTTGTCATATGATTTCTTATTTAATTGGTGTTGATTGCATTACCTGTACACCCTTTATATTCCAAGGTGTGGCGACGAATACTTGATTTGTGTTCGGACCACCAAGATAAGGACCTCCTTGATAGCCGACTGGTCCGTCATAAACCGTGGTCCCTTTCGGAAATTTTATCGCATAAACAACGTCGATTGGTGAACTGCCGGTAAGGACGCCAGTCTTTGGATCTATCCATTGACTTTTCACTGCCGAATCGATTCGTATTTGAGCGAGCGACTCTGGCGCTTCCCTGGTGAACCATTGACCAAGTGGTTTTCCCACCTCACCACCACGATAAAGCACGAGGTCGTCAGTGAGCACAGTGGCGTTATATTTTCCGCTAAAGAAGTTTGCTGCCGGCGTCCCGGGATGAGATGCGAGCGGCCCTGGGTTTTCAATGGCGTTGTACGTAAAAGTTGGCTCTGATGTACGCCCCACCGCTTTCACGCCCGGCAAGCCGCCCTTGATGAAGCCGGCCGTCGGCGTCATCGGTTTGGGGATGAATTTGCCGGCCAGCACCATGCCGCCTCTGCCGCCCAGCAAACCGCCGACGATACCGCCGCCCAGCGCCGACCATTTCTGGCCGTCCGAGCCTTCGCCCCAGATCTTGCCGCCCGCCCAGTGGCCGCCCATGCCGCCGGCCGTGCCCAGCGCGAGCCCCGCCACCGCCACGATCGGCCCGGCCAGGATCACCGCCGAACCGACCCCCACCACCAGCATGGCTGCGTGCACCAGCGGCGGCACCAGGTCCTCCGGGCTGATGGGGTCGGTCTGCTCGCTGCCGCCGCCGATGTACACATTGCCGGAACCGGACGTGATCACGGCGCTGCAGGCAATCGTGTCGTCGACCCTGGCCGCCGGCTGGCCGTTGATGTAGACGGTGGCGCTGCCGGTGGCAATCGGCAGCGGCGCGGGCGGATGCTTGGAACACATCACCATGTCGAGGTGCGCGCGTGCTGCCGGCTTGCCGTTAGTGAACACATTGACCGAGCCGGGGCCGACGATCATGCCGCTCACTTCCTTGGCCACGCCGCTCATGCTGCTAAGCGCCTCGCCGATGCCCGCGCCGCCCGCCGCCAGCCCGCCCACAATGGCGACCGCGGCCAGTCCGCCCGTGCCGGCGATGGCAATCGCCCCGAGACCGATGGCCGCGCCGATGACGGCGCCGCGAATCAGCCAGTTCATCGTCGGGCTGTGGCCGATGGGGTCGAGTACGCGTGCAGCCTGCGTCATGGCTTAGCGCTCCGCGGCCTGGTCGAGGTGGGCCTGCACCTCGGCGAGGCTGGCATACGGCACGTCCGCCGAGCCGGCCACGAATACCGAAGCCTGACTCAAACGCTCGCGCAGCGATGGCGCGGCCAGCTCGGGCCGCGCCACCAGCACATAGGTGCCGGCCTTGCGAAACAGGGTGCCGGAATTGGGGACGACAAAATCGGCGTACAGCGGCGCGCCGGCGGCGTCGAAAAACGCCCACGCATCCTGCTCGACCTCGCGCGCATCGGTCTTGCGGCAGGCGTCGTCCTGGTCGGCAAACGCGTGAAGGGTGCGGCGCCGTTCGGACAGCGCGAACACGGTGGCGGCGGCGGCCGGGGAGGGCGCCTCGGCCGCCTGGTGGCGCAGCTTCATGCTGCCCAGCATATCGTCGAAGGCCGTGTTCCATTCATCGCTGAACGCGCGCAGGCACGTCGCGCCGATCATCATGGCCTGGCGCGTGCCCGGCTGCGGGCCCGGCACCAACGTCATGACCTGGCGCTGGTGCAGGAAACTGCCTTCGCTGCGCCAGCTGTAGAACAGCTCGATGGCGGGCGCGCCGTCCAGCAGGCGCTCCTGCGAGCGCGCCAGCTGGAATTTGGGCAGCGCCTTTTCCAGCTCCTGCACCAGGCGCGTGCTGAAGCCCACCAGGCTGTCGTCCGGCTGGGCATCGGCATGGGAAATGACCACGCTGAACTCGCTCGGACCGCCATCGGTGAGCGTGAACATGTGCATGGTCTTGTCTTTCAACTGCGCCGGCAGGGTGAACATGGCGTGGTTGGTGCGGTACTGCATGGTCGCTTGATCTTGCATGGATTCGCCTATCTGAAACGTCGCTTATTTGTTGAGATCGATTCTGCTGCTGCCGATGACGTTCACATGCACGCCCTGGATGGTGATGGTGCCGTCGGCCTTCATGACGATCTTGCTGCTGCCCACTTCCAGGGTGATGTCGGTATTGGCCTTCAGGTGGATGTGCTCGGTCTGCGCGGTCAGCTCGATATTGGTCTTGGCGGTGTCGTGGATGTGCGCCGTTTCGGCCGTGGTCTCGATGTGCTGCTTGACCTTGGTCACGTGAAAGCCATTGCTCACCGTGTTGGTCTGCTGCGGGCCGTTGACCAGCGTGGTCTGGTTGTTCTGCACGGTGGTGACCATATCCTTCTGCGAATGGATATTGATCAGCTCCTTGCCCTTCTGGTCGTGGATCACCATTTCGCAGAAGCCGCCGCCGCCCGGCGTGGAGCGGCTCTTGAAGCCCATCATGTGGGCCGCCGCCGGCAGCCCGTAGGGCACCGGCTGGTCGGCATTGAACAGTCGGCCCGTGCAGACCGGGCGGTCGGGGTCGCCTTCCAGGTAATCGATGATCACTTCCTGGCCCACGCGCGGCACCGAGATGGTGCCCCAGCCTTGCCCGGCCCACGGTTGCGAGACCCGGATCCAGCACGAGCTCAGCTCGTCGCGGCGCCCGTAGCGGTCCCAGTGGAACTGCACCTTGATGCGGCCGAACTTGTCGGTGTGGATTTCGGTGCCTTTCGGGCCGACCACCGTGGCCGTCTGCGGGCCGGGCATGCGCGGGGCGCGGTGCGCCGGGCGCGGCCGGTAGGGAATCTTGCGGCGGATGGCGCTGAAGGTGTTCTGGTAGACGTCGGTGCCGCCCTGCGCGAAGTAATTGTTGCGCGCGCTGTACTGCACCGACAGCACCAGCATGTCGTTGTCGTCGCCATTGTCCTTGAACCAATGGTGGCCCTGCAGCTTGAAAGTGTGGCCGGCGACCAGGCCGCGGCAGTCCGAAGCGCCCGTGAAGACCTTGGCTTGCCACTCCAGCACTTCCATGCGCTGGCGCGCCATGTCCAGGCCGGCCTGCTTGTCCTTGTACGAGAACGCCGGATTGCCGTCGTAGACTTCCATCTTCGGCACGTCGCCCTGCTCGGCCAGGGTGGGCTGCTCGACCAGCTGCATCGTGTTCGGTTCCTTGAAATTGAACGTATTCAAGGCGACCTTGGTCGATTGCAGCATGCGCTCGGCCGTCAGGGCGGTGACGCAATCGCTGTCCTGCCAGCGGTTGCCGCCGTTGAACTCGACCTCGGCATGGTCCTGTTGCGGCGGGCAAAAGCCCACGTTGCACGAGTCGTCGCTGATGATCATCTGGTGGCCCGAGGCGCTGTGTTCGAAGTAATAGAACAGGCCGTATTTCTCCATCAGGCGGCAGGTGAAATGCTCGTCGGTCTCGTTGTACTGGACAATGTAATGCTCGGTCGGATAGCTGCGCGTGGTGCGGAATTCATAGGTCGCCATGCCGCCGTGATCGCCCTTGTAGATCTTGTCCAGCACACCCAGCACGTTCTCGTTCTGGAAGATGCGCGAGTTGACGCGGCGTTTCAGGTAGGTCAGCCAGGGCACGATTTCGGCGTGGTAGAACGCGAAGCCGCCGTCCGAATGGCTGAAGCCGAAGGAATTCACATATCCGTTGATGTAGTGCTCGCTGTTGTCGGCCAGCTGCACGCCCACGCTGACGTTCTTGCCCATCAAGTCCTTGAGGGAGATGCCGGCGTCGCTGGAGAGAAGGGTCAGCTGAAAGATGTATTGCGCCGACATCGACGCGGTGCCGCTGAGCGACTCGATCAGCAGGCCGGGAATCGGCGAGTAAAAGCGCAGCAGGCGCGTGCCTTCGGTGAAGGTGACGACGCCGGCGGGCGCTTGCGGCGCGTCGATATTGTCCGGGTCGATGGAGGCAGGTACAAAGTCCGCTTCCATGCTGGCGAAGTCGTTGACGGCCTGGCCGGCGAGCGGGTGTTCGGCGATCGACAGCGGCAGCTCGGCCGGCAGGGCCGCGCCGGCATTGGCGATGGCCGCGCCCGGCATGGCCGCCAGTGCCGAGACCTGACCGGCGGCCATGGCGGCGGCGGCCGGCGCCTGCGCCAGCAGCCCCTGCGCCTGGCTGGCGAACTGCATGGCCTGCGCCAGCTGGGGGCTGGCCTGCGCGGCCAGCGCGGCGGCGCCCCCGGTCAGGGCGGCTGCGGCGTTGCCCGCTTGCAGCGCGGAGGCCATCTGCAGCGCCGTGCCTGCGGCGGCCAGCGCTTTCGGATCGGCGCCTGCCAGGCCGGCGGCGCTCAGCGCCAGGCCGGCCGCGGCGGTCCCCGTCGCGCCCGCAGGCGCAGCCGGCCCTGGCGCGCCCGGGGGGGACTTTGGATCGATAGGTTGAAATGACATCAGCAAGCTCCTGCTTAGCGATATGGAATAGATGACTGTTGCGCGGGCACCCGGCGCGGCCAGGCCGCGCGTCGCCCTGACGGGGCGCATGGCAGCGAATGAACGCGGGCCGAGGGGCTGCACAATAGAGAAATCAATATTGTTAAGGATATAATATCATGGCAACTCCGCGCCTTGCGCACGGGATACCGAACACCTCGCCAGCAGTTGACTTTAAGAAAGAGTCGCCCGCATGTCCAGCAATCCCACTGAAATTCAAAAGGTCTTCAACGCCGTCGAACGGCTGGTCCGCACGGGCGACACGGCGGCGATCGAGCGGCGCCTGCAGCGCCTGTCGCGCCAGGCGTCGGATTCGGTGGGGCAACTGGCCGATGCGGCGTTGAGCTATGAACCGGCGCGCTGCGCGCTGGCCGTGCATGCGGCGCTGGAGCAATCGGACCGCCAGCTGTCTGCCATGATGGCCAAGCAGCTGGCCGGGATCGATGTCAGCCAGGTGCTCGGCGCGCTGTCGGAGGCGGCCAAGGAAGTGATCTTGTATGTGGGCGGCGGCGCGGTGATCGGTGGCGCCGTGGGTGGCGTGGTGGGCTCCCTGGCGGCGGGCGCGGGCGCGGTGCCGGGCGCGATGCTGGGCGCGTCGGCAGGGGCAAAGCTCGGCGGCGCCATCCTGACCTTGATGGGGCTCGGAGACCTGATCAAGAGTGTGGTCAACGCGTTCCCAGTGATGTGCCAGAAATTCGTCGAAGGGTTTGCCTGTGCCTGGCGCGCCGGTCAGCTGCCCGCCAACCAGCGCGCCCAGTACGGGGTGCTGATCGCGCAGGCATCGCGCTGTTTTGCCGAAGGCAAGATGCTGCTGCTGGTCGCGATTCTGTCGGCTGTCGTGTTGATTTTGACCCGAAAAACCATGCGCCAGGAGCTGCTGCTCGACGGCTTGGGCAAGAGCACACTGGGGCCGGGGTTCGCCGGCTGGGTAAGCCTGAACCGCGACAAGCTGATCAAACATCCGGCGTTGCTGCCCAAGAGTGCTGGCGCCGAAGGCGTGGCCGCCAAGGCGGCGCCGTCGGCCAAGGGCGCGCCGGCCAAGGCCGCTCCGGAGCCGGCGCCTACCTCCCGCAAGCAGGGCGAAGCGAACAGCGCCTGTCCCACCTGCCTGCTGGTGGCGCACCCGATCAATCCGATCACCGGCAGCAAGATCCTGGCGGGCCCGAGCGAGCTGGACTTTGCGCTGCCCGCGCCGCTGCCGCTGGTGTGGCAGCGCGTCTACAGTTCCAGCCAGCGCCAGGCCGGTTGGATGGGGCAGGGCTGGACCACACCACTGTCGATCGCGTTGCAGGTGCACGTGGACGAAGTGGTGGTGCTGGACGCGTTCGCGCGCGAGATCACCTTCTCGCTGCCGGCGGTGGGCCAGTCGCTGTACTCGCCGTCCGAAAAAATCACCTTGGCGCGCACGGGCGAGCGCAGTTTCGAACTGATCGGCGCGGACGGCGCGCGCGACCTGTTCGCTATTTCCCACAACGGGCACGACATCGCCCGCTTGGTCGGGCAGATGGACGCCAACGGCAACCGCCTGAGCATCGGCTACAGCGTG
>CALRYE020000020.1:0-58586 GCA_943372275.1 Janthinobacterium lividum | reverse complement strand
GTTAGGTAACCAAAACAGCGCCCGTGCAGCGTATTTATGTCCTTTCCCCGGTTGACGGCTGTGGCGCCGAGCTGGCACGCCAATTGCTGATGGTGTAGTCCGAGGGCTAACGCACGCTGCAGCGCGCCAAGGCTACCGACAGTGTCCATCTGCCGATTGCTAATAGGGAAAAACATGACGACCGATAACAAAACGAATGACCTCCGCCGCGCGCTGCTCAAAGCCGGTGCTACTGCCTCCCTGACGGGCGTCACCGGCCTGATCAGCGGCGGCGTGTTCGCCGCAGGTTCCGACAAGCCGGAAAAAGAAGAAGTCAAAGTAGGCTTTATTCCCCTGACCGACTGCGCCTCCGTGGTGATGGCCTCGGTGCTGGGGTTCGACAAGAAGTACGGTATCAAAATCATCCCGAGCAAGGAATCGTCCTGGGCCAGCGTGCGCGACAAGCTCGTCAATGGCGAACTGGACGCGGCCCACGTGCTGTACGGCCTGCTGTACGGCGTGCAGATGGGCGTAGGCGGCCCCAAGAAGGACATGGCTGTGCTGATGAACCTGAACCACAACGGCCAGGCCATCACGCTGTCGAAAAAGGTGGCCGACAAGGGCGCCGTGGATGGCGCCTCGCTGGCCAAGCTGATGAAAACCGACAAGCGCGAATATTCCTTTGCGCAGACCTTCCCCACCGGCACCCACGCCATGTGGCTGTATTACTGGCTGGCCACGCACGGCATCAATCCGATGAAGGATGCCAAGGTCATCACCGTGCCGCCGCCGCAAATGGTGGCCAACATGCGCGTCGGTAACATGGATGGCTTCTGCGTGGGCGAACCGTGGAACCACCGCGCCATCGTCGACGGCGTGGGCATCACCGCCGCCACCACCCAGGACATCTGGCAGGATCACCCGGAAAAGACGCTGGGCACCACCCTGGAGTGGACCAAGAAATACCCGAATACGGCGCGCGCCCTGATTGCCGCCGTGCTCGACGCCAGCCGCTGGATCGATGCCGGCTTGCAGAACAAGATCAAGATGGCCGAAACCATTGCCGACAAGTCTTACGTCAACACCTCGGTGGACGTGATCAACCAGCGCATCCTGGGCCGCTACCAGAATGGCCTGGGCAAGACCTGGGACGACAAGAACTACATGAAGTTCTACAACGACGGTTCGGTCAACTTCCCGTACCTCACCGACGGCATGTGGTTCATGACCCAGCACAAGCGCTGGGGCTTGCTCAAGACCGAGCCGGATTACCTGGCCACGGCCACCAGCGTCAACCAGATCGCGCTGTACAAGGAAGGCGCCGCGCTGGCCAAGGTCAACGTACCGAAGTCGGCCATGCGCACCACCAAGTTAATTGACGGCACGGTCTGGGATGGCAAGAACCCGAAAGCCTACGCCGAGTCGTTCAAGATCAAAGCTTAACTTCAGGAGAATGCCATGAGTGCAGTATTGGATTCATCGATGGGCAGCAGTACTATCGTTCCGGTGGCCGGCGTTGCGGCCGACGCCGCCCCGGTACCCGAGAAGCGCAAGCGCAGCGAGCGCCTGGCCAAGCAGGGCATCAGCTTTGCCAAAGGCAAATCGCGCAGCCGCGCCGTGGCCCTGACGGTATTGCCGCCGGTGCTGGGCCTGGGCTTTCTGGTGCTGGTCTGGCAAATCGTGTCGGCCAACAACAGCAACTTCCCGTCGCCGCTGGTCACCTGGCTGGAAGCGGTAAAACTGTTCTCCGATCCGTTCTACAGCAACGGTCCCAACGATCAGGGCATCGGCTGGAATATCCTGGCCTCGCTCAAGCGCGTGGGCATGGGCTTTGGCGCCGCCGCCATTGTCGGCATTCCGCTGGGCTTCATGATCGGTCGCTTCAAGTTTTTGGCCGGCATGTTCAACCCCATCATCAGCCTGCTGAAACCGGTGTCGCCGCTGGCCTGGCTGCCGATCGGTTTGCTGGTATTCAAGGCCGCCGATCCTGCGGCGATCTGGTCGATCTTCATCTGCTCGATCTGGCCGATGATCATCAACACCGCCGTCGGCGTGCAGCGCGTGCCGCAAGACTACATGAACGTGGCGCGCGTGCTGAACCTGTCGGAGTGGAAGATTTTCACCAAGATCCTGCTGCCATCGGTGTTGCCCTACATGCTGACCGGCGTGCGCCTGGCCATCGGTACTGCCTGGCTGGTGATCGTCGCGGCTGAAATGCTGACCGGCGGCGTGGGCATCGGTTTCTGGGTGTGGGATGAGTGGAACAACCTGAACGTGCCGCACATCATCATCGCCATCGGCGTGATCGGCATCGTCGGTCTGATCCTGGAACAAGCACTGGTCGCACTGGCCAAGTCGTTCACCTACGAAGAAGCGGGGAATTGATCATGAAGAACGCCAAGTTTATCGAAGTGCAGAACGCCGAGATGATTTTCGACACCCGCAAGGGTAGCTTTCATGCGCTGACCGGCGTCAACCTGACGGTGGAACAGGGCGAGTTCATCACCCTGATCGGCCACTCGGGCTGCGGCAAGTCGACCCTGCTCAATCTGCTGGCCGGGCTGACCACGGCCACCGAAGGCGCGCTGATCTGCGCCGGGCGCGAGATCGCCGGGCCGTCGCCGGAGCGCGCGGTGGTATTCCAGAACCACTCGCTGCTACCGTGGCTGACCTGTTTTGAGAATGTGTATCTGGCGGTGGAACGCGTGTTCGGCAGCAAGGAATCGTCGCACCAGATGAAGGAACGCACGGCCGCCGCGCTGGCGCTGGTGGGCTTGACGCCGGCTGCGCAAAAGCGCCCCAACGAGATTTCCGGCGGCATGAAGCAGCGCGTGGGCATTGCCCGGGCGCTGTCGATGGAGCCGAAAGTGTTGTTGATGGACGAGCCGTTCGGCGCGCTCGATGCGCTCACCCGCGCGCATTTGCAGGATGAACTGCTGCGCATCGTCGACAAGACCGGTTCGACCGTGGTGATGGTGACCCACGATGTGGATGAGGCGGTGTTGCTGTCGGACCGCATCGTGATGATGACCAACGGACCGAAGGCGACCATTGGCGATATCGTGCAGGTCAGGTTGCCGCGGCCGCGCGAACGGGTGGCGCTGGCGCATGATCCGCTGTACATCGACTACCGCACGCGCGTGCTGGAGTTTTTGTACCACCGCCAGGCAAGGCCGCAGAAGGAAGCGGCGTAAGGAGCGGGGTAGGGAGTGGCGTAGCGAGTGGCACAGGAGTGGTGTAGCGAGTGTGAGAGCACGAGTATCACTGGCCCATGCTTACCTCGTTGCACCCAAAACCTTCATTCTCGCGCACGCGAGAACCCATGGAACATTTGCTCACAGGTTCTATGGGTTCTCGCTTGCGCGAGAATGACGGTCTTTGGTCTGACTGGATCATTGAGTCTGACTCGATCATTTAGTCTGACTTAACTGACTTAATTATTAACTGACTTAATTAATATCCAGCACAATCGGCTGATGGTCCGACGCCGCCGTCTCCGACTGCACCTCCACCTCGGCGATCCGCCCCACCAGATCTTCCGTCACGAAAAAATAATCGAAGCAATCGGCCCGTTCCGGCCACTTGAACCCGTGCAAGCCCGCCGTCGGCGCGCGCGCAATCTCAGGGTGCTTGCGGCGCCATGCATCGACCAGCGGCAAGGCGATGCTGTCGTCCGGTGCAATCAATTCCTCGTACTCGGGCGTGCCGGGCGTAAAGTTGAAATCCCCGCAATAAATGGCCGACCCGGGCCGGTAACCCAGCTGGAACGGCGCTTCCAGCGACGGGTCGGGCTGGAAGATCCGCGCCCGCTCGCACGCTTCCCAATGCAGATACTTGATGTGCCGTACCTGCGCCATGCGCTGGATCGGTGAGTAGTATTCCAGGTGCGTGGTCAGCACCCGTACCGTGCCGCCGGGGGCGTCGATGACCGCTTCGATCAGTCCGCGCGGCATGCCGGCCGGACTGTTCGGATCTGGCGGCCACGGCAACAAATGCCGGTGCACCTGATTGATGCGGAACTTGGACAGCAGCATGTTGCCAAACTGGCGCGGCATGTTGTTCTGATAGATTTCGCTGGTCGGTTCGATCACCGGCTGATAGCCGCCGAACGCCCCCGCCAGCTGGCGGAATTGGTTGGCGTTGGCGTTGCCTTCCAGCTCGGCATGATTGGACGCCACCTCTTGCAGGCAAATGACGTCGGGATTGAGCTTTCTGAGCACATCGATAATCGCGTGGATGCGGATGCGTCCATCCTTGCCGCAACCCCAGTGAATATTCCAACTTACAACACGCATACTTCACCTCCGGAAAAACAGAACCGGCCCGATAGTGCCATTTTTTGTCAAATGACGGTACACGGTAGGATCGGCTTTGGCGCGGGGAGTTCACCGCCGGGCGTGGTAGGGACGCCTGCGGCGGCGCGCAAACACGGCGCCGCGCACGTGCTGGTCGGCAAGAAAATGCGGGATCGGCTGGCTGCAGATGTGCTCAGGCTGCGGTCTCGATTTCGTCCAGCGGCCAGCGCGGGCGCACGTTGAAGCTGTAGTCCCGTTTGGCTGCGCCCGGATCGATCTGCAAGCGCATGGCGCCGGCGAAGGCGATCATGGCGCCGTTGTCGGTGCAAAACTCCAGCTCCGGGTAGTACACCTTGAATTTCTTGGTCACGGCCGCCGCGTTGAGCGACGCGCGCAGCTGCGAATTCGCCCCCACGCCGCCGGCGATCACCAGGCGCTTGAGGCCACTGTGGCGCAAGGCGCTGACGCACTTGGCCGTGAGCACATCGACAATCGCGTCGACAAAGCCGCGCGCGATGTTGGCCTTGTCTTGCTCGCAAATGTTGGCAATGACTTTTTCTTCGTGATTTTTTACCACCGTCAGCACGGCGGTTTTCAGGCCCGAAAAGCTGAAGTTGAAATCCTTCGAGTGCAACATCGGACGGGGCAGCTTGTAGGCCAGCGGATCGCCGAATTCGGCCAGGCGCGAAATGGCCGGTCCGCCCGGATAGCCCAGGCCCAGCAGCTTGGCCGACTTGTCGAATGCTTCGCCGGCGGCGTCGTCCAGGGTTTCGCCCAGCAGGGTGTACTCGCCCACGCCGTCGACCCGCATCAGCTGGGTGTGGCCGCCCGAGACCAGCAAGGCAATGAAGGGAAACGCCGGCGGCTCGCTGGCCAAGAGCGGCGAGAGCAAATGGCCTTCCAGGTGGTGCACGCCCAGCACGGGCTTGTCCAGCGCCAAGCCGAGGCTGCAGGCGATGGACGAGCCGACCAGCAAGGCGCCGGCCAGGCCAGGACCTTGTGTGTACGCGATCGCATCGATGTCGGCCAGGGTCGCGCCGCCATCCTTCAAGGTCTGTTCCAGCAGAGGAATAGCGCGCCGGATATGGTCGCGCGAGGCCAGTTCGGGCACCACGCCGCCGTACTCCTCGTGCATGGCGACCTGCGAGTGGAGGGCGTGCGAGAGCAGGCCGCGCTGTGTGTCATACAGCGCGAGTCCGGTTTCATCGCAGGAAGATTCGACGCCGAGAACGATCATGAGGGTGCAGAAGTTGAGCTGAATGCGCCATTGTAAAGCACCACGCCGGACGCTGGTGCGTCACGGCAAGGCCGGGCAAGGCCGGTCCGCGCGCCACCGGACGGCCCGGCCTTGGGACACGCCCGTCGCGCGTGCTGGCATCGCTCTTGCTAAACAAACCCCCAAGAGCAGGGGCGGCGCGGTGCGATCCATCGGCCGCTTGTCGAAGGCGCAATAGACCACAAGGAGCGCGACATGGAACAATGGAAACAGATTTGCCGGATAAAAGATGTGCCCGTGGCGGGCGTGCGGATGGTGCAGCGTGGACTGGCGTGGCAGGAGTTGCCCGGCGTGGCGCTGTCGCGCAACGATACCGATCAGGTCACGGCGGTGCTGGAAGGCGGCGCCAAGCGCTTCGCCGTCAAGGTCGAGGAAGGCAAGATCTACCTCGACCTGAACGAACTGAAAGAGCCGGCCAGCAAGGCCGAGGCGGCCCTGGCGCGTGGTTTTGCCCACGCGTGGCCCGTCTAAGTGCTTGTTTAAAGCTGCTTAAGGCCGCTGCAGCAATTCGGCGTGCGCCGCGCGCAGCATCGATTCGGTCGCGTCCCAGTCGATGCAGCCGTCCGTGACCGAGCAGCCGTATTTCAGCTGCGACAGGTCCGACGGGATCTTCTGATTGCCTCCGGCGATGTTCGATTCGATCATCACGCCCACTAGCGAGGTGTTGCCGTGACGGATCTGCTGGACCACGTCCGACATCACCAGCGGTTGCAGTTCCGGCTTCTTGTAGCTGTTGGCATGCGAGCAATCGACCACCAGGTTGGCGGGCAGGTTGGCTTTCTTGAGCGCCTGTTCGGCAATCGCGATCGACACCGAATCGTAGTTCGGCCGGCCATCGCCGCCGCGCAGGACCACGTGACCGTAGGCGTTGCCGCGGGTTCGCACGATCGACACCTTGCCCTGGCCATTGATGCCGAGGAAGGAGTGCGGATGGGCGGACGACAGGATGGCGTTGATCGCGATGCTGATGTCGCCGTCGGTACCGTTCTTGAAGCCGACCGGGGTCGACAGGCCGGACGACATTTCGCGGTGCGTCTGCGATTCGGTGGTGCGCGCGCCGATGGCGGTCCAGGCGATCAGGTCGCCCAGGTACTGGGGCGAAATCGGGTCCAGCGCTTCGGTCGCGGTGGGCAGGCCCAGCTCGCATACGTCCAGCAGGAAGCGGCGCGCCTTTTCCATGCCCACGTTGACGCGGAACGAATCGTCCATGTCGGGGTCGTTGATGTAGCCCTTCCAGCCGGTGGTGGTGCGCGGCTTTTCGAAATACACGCGCATGACCAGCAGCATGGTGTCGGCCACCTCGGCCTGCAGCGCCTTGAGGCGGCGCGCGTAATCCAGGCCGGCGACCGGGTCGTGGATCGAGCACGGGCCCACCACCACGAACAGGCGCTTGTCCTTGCGGTCGATGATGTTGCGCAAGTCGGCGCGGCCCTGCATCACGGTCCCGAAGGCGCTGTCGGTGATGGGCATGTGGGTGTGCAACTCTTCCGGGGTCGGCATGGTCGCGAACGACAGCACGTTGGTATTCTCGATATCTGGGGTGATCATGGACTTGATTGATTGGTAATGTTTGCTGGGGACCTGAGAGTGTAGTCCCAAAACGGCGCAATTGCACCGTGACAGCTAAAACGACGGCAATCAAGTAGGGAAAAATCAACAGATTCCCCCAACGATCGAGATTTAAGCGGGCATCAACGTCAGGTCGAACGCCCGCTCCACCAGCCACACCAGCGCGATCAGGGCGATGACGGCGGAGCCGGCTCCCATCATCTGCCGGTAGAACCAGGTGCGCCGGGTGGCGAACGCCAGCGGCACGAACACTGCCACGATGGCCAGCTGGCCCAGTTCCACGCCCACGTTGAATCCCAGCAGACTGACGATCAGCGCGCCCTGCGGCAGGCCGAGGTCGGCCAGCACGCCGGCGAAGCCGAAGCCATGAATCAGCCCGAACATGAAGGCCACCAGCGGCCGGCGCCTGCGGAACAGGGGCACGATGTTGTTCAGCGCCGCCAGCACCACCGAGGCGGCGATGGCCGATTCCACCAGCCGCGACGGCAGCGCCACCACGTGCAGGCTGGCCAGCGTCAGTGTGATCGAATGGGCCAGCGTGAAGGCGGTGACGACCTTGAACACGTCGATCAATGCGCCTTTCAGGCTTTGCGCGCCAACTTGCGGTGGCGATCCTGAAACCGCCGCCCCCGCCGCGTCGTTCCGGCCCGCTGCGCACACCAGCCATGGCGCCAGCACCGCCGGCAGCAGCAGCGACAGCAGGAACAGAATGTGGTCGAAGCCGATCCAGATATGCCAGACGCCATGCACCACGTAGTCGCCGAACTGGGTCAGCCTGGACGGCGTAACCAGCGAGAGCACCTGGCGCGGCTTGTCCGGACTGAAGATGGCCGTCGTGGTGGCGCCGTCGTGCTCGATGCGCGCCAGCCCTTTGTGCTGCGGGTCGAGATCGGCGAACAGGCGGTAGTTGATGGTCAGCGTCTCGGGCGCATCCAGGCAGGTGGCGCTAAAGCGCAGCACCGTGTAGGCGCCGTCGGTGTGGTGGTCGATCAGCTGTTCGCCGGCGGCGATGGCGCACTTGCCGGCGGCGCTAGCGATGTCCAGCCGCTCCAGCGCGTACGGGGCGATGATGTGATGCTGGCTGCGCACCTCGTCCCAGGTCAGCCGGCCGTCGCCGTCGAGATCGAGGCTGACGGCGAGGTCCAGGTCACGCAGGGCGATGTCCCACTGCCCGGTGACCTGGTTGCCGGCCACCTTGAGCGACAGATAGCTGTCGCTCGGTTTGTGGGCCTGCGCCGGCACTAATGCCCCCAGCAGCAGTATGCCGAACACCAGGCGCGCGGCTATGCGCGCGCCGGAACGCGAACAACGAACCGCTTTCTTCGCGAGGGCGAGGATACATAGCAACATCATGCGCCGCCGATCTGGCGCGCCAGGCGCGTCAGGGCCACGTCTTCCAGCTTGTGTCTGGCGATCCAGGTCAGCACCGGTTCGGCGGCGAGCGGATCGCCGGCTTTTTGCGCAGCTTCCAGCAATATGCGCATGTCGGCCGGCTCCTTCTGGATCGCCCAGTTTTGCTTGGCCAGCACCAGTGCGGTCTTGCTGTCGCCGCGCAGCTGCAGCTCGAAGCGGGCCTGCTCGCGCTGGTGCACGGTGTCGCCGCGCAGCATGGCCGCGTCGAAGCGCGCCGTCAGATCGGCCACTGCGCGTTTAAGGGCAGGCGCTTCACCGGGCAGCTGCTGCAAGGCCAGCGCATGGCGCAGCAAGAGCGCGTCGATGCGGAGTTGACCGCGCAGCAGCTTGACCACGTCGCCGGCGCGGCGCTGGTCCAGCAGCAGATCGGCATAAGCGCCCAGCAGATAGCTGTCGCGCGGCGCCAATTGCAGGCCGCGCTGGAAGCGCGTCTCGGCGCTGGCGGCGTCGCCCCGGCGCAGCGCCATTTCGGCAAGCTGGGTCTGCACCCATACCTGGGTGCCGGTGTCGGCGTCGGCGCTGCGCCTGGCCGCCATTTCGAGCAGCGTTTCGCTGCTTCTGGCGCGGCCCGTCATGGTGGTCACGTTGGTGATGCAGGTGATGGTCACCAGCTCCGTGGTCAGGCCGGACAAGCGCGCGCAGCTCCTCGTCGCGCCCTCGTAGTCGCCGCGCACGGTCTGCACGGTCGCGCGGGTCAGCCAGGCCTGGGCGTTTTGCGGATCGGCGGCGACGACCGCGTCCAGATCGGCCAGCGCCTCGGGAAAGCGGTGGGTCGCCTGCAGCAGGGTGGCGCGCAGCAGCCGTACCTGCGGCGGCGGTGCGCTCAGCGTCCACCACGGTTTCAACGCCGCCTGGGCGTAGCCGTAGTAACGCGGATCGGTTTCGTTGCGGCCGGTGCTGATGTAGAACTGGGCGGCGCGGGTTGCCAGTGCCAGGTCGTTGGGACTGGCGGCCAGCTCCGCGCGCATGCGGCGCAGCTCGCGCTGGCCGGCGTCGGCCCGGCGCGGCAGCTGTTCGATCACGGTGCTGCCGCTGGCTGGAATGTGGGGTGCCGCCTGCGCAAGGCAGGGCAGCGCAAGGCAGGGCAGCGCAAGCATGGGCAGCGCAAGGAAGGGAAGCGCATTCAGGGCGCGCAGCAGAGATTTGAGCAAAGGGTCGTGCAAACTGGTTCGCATGGCATGGACATGTGAAAACCCCGGCCAGCGCTTGAACGTGCGCGCTGGCCGGGGTGGGCGGATCGACGGTTACAGCGACGGTTACAGCGACTTCGGCTCGTTGTCGTCCGGCGTCGTCATCACGACGGCATCGATGTCGGCAGCTTCCGTGTCGTCCGGCATGGTGGCGACGGCGGCTTCCACCCGCGCCACGAAGGCGTCGGCCGCAGGAGCCGGCGTCACTGGCGGTGGCGCGACCGGCACTGGCGGAATCGCCGCTGCCGGCTTGTAGTCGTCGCTGCCGCCGCAAGCGGCCAGCATGACGGCGGTGGTCAATATCAGAGTCAGCTTTTTCATGGCGTCTCCTTACCGCTGCGGCGAACCGGCCAGTGGCGTTTTCAGGTACGGGAAGCTGGCGTTGGTCATGCTCGCATCGACGAAGGCGCCGTCGGTGAAGCGGATCGCGCCGGACGGTGCGTCGGCAGGCGCGCAGCCCAGGTTGATGGTGCACAGCTTGCCCATCACCACGCGCAGGGCGATGTCGACCACGTCGTCACCCGGACGGCGGCCGTTCGGGAAGCCCGCGTTGTCGCCATCGATCACGCCCAGACGCTTTTGCGCCGCTGGCGCCACCGGTGCGATCATGGTGTTCAGGCGCAGCATCTCGGCCGGGCCTTTCAGGTTCTTCGGCATGTTCAGATCCTTGACGCCGGTGAGGAAGGCGGCGATCAGGTCGTTACGCGGGAAGTTGGTCGGGGCCTTGACGCCGGCATCCTTGAACAGCAGCTCGACCAGTGCCGGCAGGGTCGGGTTGGTGACATAGTCGGCGAACTGGGTGTCGGCGGCAGGTTTGCTGTGGTTGAACTTGTCCTTGTCCTTCAGGCCAATGACCACTTCGTTTACCAGCGGCGCACCCAGACGCGAGACCTGAACCCAGGCGCCGCCTTCACGAGACACATCCGCGTCGGACTTGGGCGTCGGGTTAATCAGGCGCGCCTGGCGCAGGCTGGCCGTGGTCCAGCCACCGATGACCGGATCGTCGCCGGCGGTCAGGCACGAAGTCGGCACTTCCAGCTCGATCGAGGTCACGTTCTTCATGGCCAGGTCGTCCTTGGTGGCCTTTTCGGCGTTCGGGTCGAATTCGACAGCGGGCGCCTTAATGTTGATCAGGTCGAACGTCTCGCCCAGATTGACCACGAACGGATCCTTGCGCTGGCCGACGAATACCCGTGCCGGCTTGTCGCAGCCGGGAATGGTCAGCGTCTGCACGTGCTTGGCGGCGTAGGCTTCGTAGTTAGGAATGGCCTTGTTGCCGATGTTGTCGATCGGCTTGTCGAAGGTGTCCGACGAGGCGTTCATGCCCTTGGACTTGGCGCCGCCGCGGCGGTCGCCCTTGACCACGGTGACGGTGTAGGTTTCGCGCATGTTCACGCCAGCGGCGTTGACGTCGGTGATAGCGCCGCCGTTGATGACCAGGGGAATGGCGACTTTCTTGCCGCCGATCGTGAATTCCGCGTTTTTATTGGTATTCTTGAAGCGGAACTGGAAGGTGATGTCTTCCTTGGCGTCGCCATTGTTATCGATGTGGATTTCGTACAGCGCGTCCGGATCCATGGCGAAGTAGTTCGGGCCGCCGTAGGCATCTTGCAGCGGCACATAGTTGGCGATCAGGGTGGTGTAATCCGCGCGGCCCGTTTCATAGCTGCGGAACATGTAGAAGTCGGTCGCGTCGACCTTGGCGTGACGGGTGATGAACGGCGCTTCGCGATGGCTCGATGCCATGGCGGGTGTGGCGATGAAGGCGGCGACGATATTAGCGGCCAACAGGGCACCAATGCTGGCGCGTAGTCTCAACTGTTTCATGTTTTTCTCTCCTCGATGCTGCTTGACTTAGGGGTTGTTACGCCGGGTTACACCAATGTGTGCAGGCTTATACGGCAGCGTTTTTCGAACGGATTCAGGTTTTTGGAAATTCTTTTGGCCGCTCTCCATTCACCGTTACGCTAAACTTCGGCTATGACTACTTCTCCCGAACCCACTGCTCAAGATCGCGCGCCCGTCGAACCTTTTATCGCCGGACCCTTCATCAAAGAAATCGGTCGCGGCAAGAAAGGCGCACGCGGCATGGCGCGCGCCGATTCCTTCGCGTTATATGCGGCCATGCTGGACGGCCGCGTATCCGATCTGGAATTGGGCGCCATCGTGCTGGCGCTGCGTTTCAAGGGCGAGTCGGTCGACGAGATTGCCGGCTTCCTGGATGCGGCCGAGGCTTCGTTTCCGGCCTTGGCTGCCCCTGCCGGGCCGTATGCGCCCGTGCTCATTCCCAGTTATAACGGCGCGCGCAAGCTGGCCAATCTGACTCCGCTGCTGGCCTTGCTGCTGGCCCGTGAAGGCGTGCTGGTGCTGGTGCATGGCGTGACGCGCGATCCGGGCCGCGTGACCACGGCCGAAATTTTCGAGGCGATGGGCATGGCTCCCGCCGCTAGCGCAGCCGATATCGATGCCGCCTTTGCGCGCCGGCAGCCGGCGTTCATGCCGATTGAAGTGCTGGCCCCCAAAATGGCGCGCTTGCTGGAATTGCGCCGGGTTTTAAAACTGCGCAACTCGACCCATACGCTGGTCAAGATTTTGCAGCCGTTTGCCGGGCCGGCATTGCGGCTGGTGTCGTATACCCATCCGGAATACCTCGAAATGCTGGGTGAGTATTTCCAGACCGCTGCACCACATGCGCGCGGCCATGCCTTCTTAATGCGCGGCACCGAGGGCGAAACGGTGGCCAATGCCAACCGCGCCAACCAGATCGACTGGTTTCATGACGGCGAACGCACGCTTTTGGTGCAACGCGACGCACCAACAGATGACGTGGCCGACATGCCGGCCGAGCGCGACGCTGCCACCACGGCGGCCTGGATCGCGCAGGCGTTGCGGGGCGAGGTGCCGGTACCCGACTCCATCGCTGAACAAGTGGCACAGTGCTTGCTAGCATCCAGGACATTACGAGCAAACACAGGTGGAGTACATCATGGGGAACAAGGGTAAAGTCAGTCTGGTCGGTGCGGGTCCGGGCGACCCGGAATTGCTGACCTTGAAAGCGGTGCGCGCCATCGCCGAGGCGGACGTCCTGCTGGTGGACGATCTGGTCAATCCCGAGATCCTGGCGCACGCGTCGCCCACCGCCCGGATCATTCCGGTCGGTAAACGCGGCGGCTGCCGCTCCACCTCGCAAGAATTCATCGAGCGCCTGATGGTGTCCGAAGCACAAGCCGGACGCCGCGTGGTGCGCTTGAAAGGCGGCGACCCGTTCATTTTCGGCCGCGGGGGCGAAGAGCGCGCCCACCTGATGGAAGCAGGCATCGACGTGGATGTCGTCAACGGCATCAGCAGTGGGCTGGCGGCGCCGTCCGCTATCGGCGTGCCGCTGACCCACCGCGATTACAGCTCCGGCGCCATCTTCGTCACTGGCCATGAGCGCGGCGACGATGCGGGACCTGCCCGCACGCCGGACTGGGCGTTGCTGGCGCAGACCGGCCTGACCCTGGTGATTTATATGGGGGTGGCGCGGTGCCGCCAGATCCAGGCGGCACTGCTGGCTGGCGGCAAGGCGGGCAGCACGCCGGTTGCCGTGATCCAGTCCGCCACTGGCGTGGCGCAAACACAACTGATCACGACCCTGGCCGACCTGGCCGAGGATCTGGCCATTTCCGGCCTGGGTAGCCCGAGCATCATCGTCATCGGCGATGTGGTGCGCTGCGCGACGCCGGACGCGCTGAATCATTTCGGTTCCATGCAGAAAACCGCCTAAGTTGGGCTAAGGTCGGCCGAACTTCTGCCGGCGGCCGGTGCCGCAGTTTACAATCACGCTTTTGTAATCTGCGGAAACCGGCTCGGCCATGGCAAAAGAATATGATGTAGCAGTAATCGGCGCGGGCGCGGCCGGCATGATGTGCGCGGCAATTGCCGCCCAGCGTGGCAAGCGCGTGGTGCTGATCGACCACGCGGCCAAGCTGGCGGAAAAGATCCGCATTTCCGGCGGCGGCCGCTGCAACTTCACCAATATCAATACCGGACACCAGAACTTCCTGTCCGAAAATCCCCATTTCTGCAAAAGCGCCTTGTCGCGCTACACGGCCCAGGATTTCCTGGTGCTGGTGCGCAAGCACCGGATCGCCTACCACGAGAAGCACAAGGGCCAGCTGTTCTGCGACGAGTCGTCCGAGAAGATCATCGAGATGCTCAAGGACGAGTGCGCCGCCGGCCACGTCGAATGGCGCATGCCGTGCAAGGTCGAGTATCTGGAGCAAATGCCCGACGGCTTTTTGTTGACGACCGACACGGGCGACATTCTGGCCGACAGCTGCGTGATCGCCACCGGCGGCTTGTCGATTCCCAAGATCGGCGCCACCGACTTTGCCTACGGCATCGCCAACCAGTTCGAGCTGAACGTGATCGAGCCCCGTCCGGGGCTGGTGCCGCTGACGTTCGACGGCCCCGGCTGGGAAGCGTTCGCGCCCTTGTCGGGCATCGCGCTGGAAGTGGAAGTGTCGACCGGCAGCGGCAAAGGGAAGGGCGCCAAGCGCGGCCATTTCCGCGAAGACCTGCTGTTCACGCACCGGGGCTTGTCGGGACCGGCGATCCTGCAGATTTCCAGCTACTGGCAGGCCGGCACGCCGATTGTCATCAACCTGTTGCCGGATGTGGATATCGCCGAAGAGCTGATCGAAGGCAAGTCGACCCTGAAGAAGCAGATGGGCAATGTACTGGCCCAATGGCTGCCGACGCGCCTGGCCGACGCCTTGCTGGAAATGAATGGCATCCCGGCCGACGGCCGGCTGGCCGACCAGCCCGACGCCAAGCTGCGCAAGTTGGGCGACGCGGTGAACCGCTGGGCCATCGTGCCGGCCGGCTCGGAAGGCTACCGCAAGGCCGAAGTGACCCTGGGCGGCATCGACACGCGCGAGCTGTCCCAGCAAACCATGATGGCCAACAAGGTGCCGGGCTTGTATTTCATCGGCGAAGCGGTGGATGTGACGGGTTGGCTGGGTGGCTACAATTTCCAGTGGGCATGGGCGTCCGGCGTAGCGGCAGGGTCGGCGGTTTAAGCTTTCGGTGGCGCAGGCTCCTGTAGCGTTACCGAAACACCGGACCAAAAAGCTTCCCATCAACCAGAAACGCTGCTATGATCTCGTTCTTCCCCAAATCTAACGGTTCAATTTTTACATGACCACTATTCGCCTTAAAGAAAACGAGCCGTTCGAAGTCGCTATGCGTCGCTTCAAGCGCACTATCGAAAAAACGGGTCTGCTGACCGAACTGCGCGCACGCGAGTTCTACGAAAAGCCAACGGCTGAGCGCAAGCGCAAGCTGGCAGCTGCCGTCAAGCGCCACTACAAGCGCATCCGCAGCCAGCAACTGCCTAAGAAATTATTCTAAGACTCTCCAGTCGAAACTGATCCGGTGGCGGTACAAAGCCGGGCTGGGTCCAGATTCCACTGTTAGTCGCAGGCCCGCTCCGGTGTAACCGCAGCGGGTTTTGCCATTTTCGCCATCCATATTACAACGGGGTTACATCCCCGGCACAACGCGAGGTTACTCATGGGCTTGAAACAACAAATCACCGACGACATGAAAGCCGCCATGCGCGCCAAGGAAGCCGTCAAGCTCGGCACCATCCGCCTGATCATCGCGGAGATCAAGCGCAAGGAAGTCGACGAGCGCATCGAACTGGACGATACCCAGACCCAGGCCATCGTCGAAAAAATGATCAAGCAGCGCAAAGATTCCATCAGCCAGTTTGAAGCCGGCAACCGCGCCGACCTGGCCGACATCGAAAAAGCCGAACTGGCCATCCTGACGGCCTACATGCCAGCCGGCCTGTCGGACGAGGAAGTGGCTGCCGAAGTGGCCGCCGCCGTGGCTGCCTCGGGCGCCGCCGGCCCGCAAGACATGGGTAAGGTCATGGCCATCGTCAAGCCGAAACTGGCCGGCCGCGCCGACATGACCGTGGTCTCCGCGCTCGTCAAGAAGGCCTTGACCCCTGCCTGAGGGTAGTGAAACTGACGCGCTGAGGCCCATCGCCATCGCCCCTTGTCGCAGATCAACCTGCGACCAGCGCGGCGGTATAGTCTGACCTGAAGCAAAGACTGTTCATTCCACGTGATTCCTCAAACTTTCATCACCGATTTGCTCAACCGGGTCGACATCGTCGATGTGGTCGGGCGCTACGTCCAGCTCAAAAAGGGCGGCGCCAACTACATGGGCCTGTGCCCGTTCCACAGCGAAAAATCCCCCAGCTTCACGGTCAGCCCGACCAAGCAGTTCTATCACTGCTTCGGCTGCGGCGCCCATGGCACGTCGATCGGTTTCCTGATCGAGTACTCGGGCATGGGCTTTGTCGACGCCGTCAAGGACCTGGCCCAGAACGTGGGCATGGTGGTCCCCGACGCGGACGACAAGATTCCGCCGCTGCAACGCGCTGCCAACCAGGCCCAGGCCATGGCGCTGACGGATGCCATGACGCAAGCGTGCGACTTTTACCGCGGCCAATTGCGCGGCGCCCAGAACGCCATCGCCTACCTCAAGAACCGCGGCCTGACGGGCGAAGTGGCGGCCCGCTTCGGCATGGGTTACGCCCCGTCCGGCTGGGACAACCTGAAAAGCGTGTTTCCCGACTACGATGCGCTGGCGCTGGTCGAATCGGGCTTGGTCATTGACAAGGTCGACGAAGACGGCGGCAACAAAAAGCGCTACGACCGCTTCCGCGAACGCATCATGTTCCCGATCCGCAATACCAAAGGGCAGGTGATCGGCTTCGGCGGGCGCGTGCTCGATTCGGGCGAGCCGAAATACCTGAACTCGCCGGAAACGCCGTTATTCCAGAAGGGGCTGGAGCTGTATGGCCTGTTCGAGGCGCGCCAGGCCATCCGCGACGCCGGCTACGTGCTGGTGACGGAAGGCTACATGGACGTCGTGGCGCTGGCCCAGCTGGGCTTTCCGCAGGCCGTGGCCACCTTGGGTACAGCCTGCACCAGTACCCACGTGCAAAAGTTGCTACGCCAGACCGATACCGTCATTTTCAGTTTCGACGGCGACAAGGCGGGCCGCAAGGCGGCGCGGCGCGCGCTGGAAGCGTGCCTGCCGCAAGTGACGGACAACAAGACCATCAAGTTCCTGTTTTTGCCGCAAGAACATGATCCGGACAGTTTCGTGCGTGAATTCGGCGCCGATGCGTTCGACCAGCAAATCCACGAAGCCATGCCGCTGTCGCAGTTCCTGCTGCGCGAGGTGTCGGCCGAGAACGATCTGTCCACGCCGGAAGGGCGCGCGCGCATCCAGTTCGACGCCAAGCCGCTGCTGCAATCGATGACGCCCACCTCGCTGCGCCTGCAGATCGTGCGGGGCCTGGCCAGCATGACGGAATCGACGCCGGCGGAGATCGAAAGTCTGTTCGAGCTGTCTAAGCCCGTATCGGTGGCGCGGCGGGCGCCGCCCCGCCAGGGTCGGCCGGAACCGGTCGGGCTGGAGTTGCAGATTTTGCGACACCTGGTGGCCCACCCGCCGCTGAGCCTGGAGCTGGACGAAGCGGCGCTGGCGTCATTCGCCTTCTTCGGACAGGAGTCGTATGAGCGTTTGCTGCAATTAGTGGCCAACGGACAGGCATTGGGACCGAACGGCGGCTTCGCTGCGTTGTCTCAGCATCTGAAGGAAGCCAGCGACGAGTACGACGACCTGATCGCCGAAATTGCCGCGGAGCCAGAGTCGGACTTCGACAGCGTGCGCCTCTGGCTGTACGGCGCCATTCGCGATATCAAGCTGGAAGGGTTAAAGAAGGAATTGAACGAGTTGTTTTCCAAAGGGATGACCTCAGATGAAGTGCAGATCCGGTACCGCGAAATCTCCGCGGAACAGCAGCGCTTGAGAGCGGAACAGGCAGCCGATATGCCCCAGCGCTAGGCCCTTGGGGCGGCTGGAAAAACTTGTTGTGCGTGCTATAATAAAACGCTAAGTGTTGTGTCCTTAGAAATTTTTTCGTTGTGCGTATGCTTCTGTTCGGGGTCACGCGTTAACGGTTGAAAGCTGGGTTGTAGCGAGGTTATCAGACAAGTATTCGTTGTAAATCAACCACGCACAGTAGGTGCCTCCGGTTGCTGTTGGATTGCAGTAGACTATTGCCGGAGACGAAACGACGCGTCGCCGGCAATGCTATCGCCGGCGGGGTCGATTGTGCGGTTGAGATTAAAGGTTGAGCTGAATGGGCAGGAGTAATTCACCCAGGTTGACATCATGGTTAGTGAGTGCAGCAATGCCGGAACGCGCCGCTGTTGTTCCGGAGTCGTAGGGCCCAAAAGGCCGGCAACAAACTTTATTTAATCCACCGTAAAGCTAGTCGTTGTGACATCGAAAGCGCCTGTGCCAACAAAGAAACCCGAACCCAACGTGGCTGACATGCCAACGAGAACGTCCGCTGCGGCGGACAAATCGCAAGACAAGGCCGAGACCCGCACCGCGAGCAATCCGCCTGCCGTCAGCCAGACCACCGATGCCGCCGCGCTCGCCGCGATCGACACGTCGGGCTACGTGCTGCCGTCCGTCAAGGTACCGGGGCGGCGCGGTCGCAAGCCGAAAGAATTCCAGCCCGAGAATGATGAAGTCGCCGCGCTGAACGCCGTCGAGCGGGCCGAACTGAAAGCCGTCGACAAGGCCAAGGCCAAGGACCGCAAGGCCAAAGAAAAGGCCCTGCTGAAAGACGCTTTCTCGTCGGACACGGAAGCGTCGGAAGAAGAGCTCGAACGCCGCCGCACCAAACTGAAAACCCTGATCAAGTTCGGCAAGGAACGTGGCTTCCTCACGTACGCCGAGATCAACGATCACCTGCCCGAAAACATTGTCGATCCCGAAGCGATCGAAGGCATCATCGGCACGTTCAACGACATGGGCATTGCCGTGTACGAACACGCGCCCGACGCCGAGACCTTGCTGCTGTCCGATAACGTTGCCACCGTCACCAGCGACGATGAGGCTGAAGCGGCCGCCGAAGCGGCGCTGTCGACGGTCGACTCCGACTTCGGCCGCACCACCGATCCCGTGCGCATGTACATGCGCGAAATGGGTTCGGTCGAGCTGCTGACCCGCGAAGGCGAAATCGAAATCGCCAAGCGCATCGAAGACGGCCTGAAAGACATGATCCAGGCCATTTCCGCTTGCCCGGTCACCATCGCCGAAATCATCTCCGCCGCCATCCGCATCCAGAACGACGAAACCAAGATCGATGAGATCGTCGACGGCATGGTCGAGTCCGAAGATGACATCGCGCCTCCAGTGGTCGCGCCCGTCGTCAACGACGATGAGGAAGACGAGGAAGAGGGCGAAGAGGAAGAAGAGGGCGAGGAAGAAGAAAGCAACGCCTCCGGCGCGGCCGGCTTCTCCGCCGAACAGCTCGAAGCGCTGAAGAACCAGGCGCTGGAAAAGTTCGAGATCATCTCGGTGCAGTTCGACAAGATGCGCAAGGCGTTCGAGAAGGACGGCTACAACTCCAAGGCGTATGTCAAGGCGCAGGAATCGATCTCCAACGAACTGCTGGGCATCCGCTTCACGGCCAAAGTGGTCGAGAAGCTGTGCGACACCCTGCGTGGCCAGGTGGACGAAGTGCGCCACATCGAGAAACAGATTCTCGACGTGGCTGTGAACAAGTGCGGCATGCCGCGCGCCCACTTCATCAAGGTGTTCCCAGGTAACGAAACCAACCTGCAATGGGTGGAAGGCGAAGTCAACGCCGGCCACGCCTACTCCGCCATCCTCGGACGCAACATCCCGACGATCAAGGAACTGCAGCAGCGCCTGATCGACCTGCAAGCGCGCGTGGTGTTGCCGCTGCCGGACCTGCGCAACATCAACCGCCAGATGGCGGCGGGTGAAATGAAGGCGCGCAAGGCCAAGCGCGAAATGACCGAGGCCAACTTGCGTCTGGTGATTTCGATCGCCAAGAAGTACACCAACCGCGGCTTGCAGTTCCTCGACTTGATCCAGGAAGGCAATATCGGCCTGATGAAGGCGGTGGACAAGTTTGAATACCGTCGCGGCTACAAGTTTTCCACGTACGCGACCTGGTGGATCCGCCAGGCGATTACGCGCTCGATCGCCGACCAGGCGCGCACGATCCGTATCCCCGTGCACATGATCGAGACGATCAACAAGATGAACCGCATCTCCCGTCAAATCTTGCAGGAAACCGGTGCCGAGCCCGATCCAGCGACGTTGGCGATCAAGATGGAAATGCCGGAAGACAAGATCCGCAAGATCATGAAGATCGCCAAAGAGCCGATCTCCATGGAAACGCCGATTGGCGACGATGATGATTCGCATCTGGGTGACTTCATCGAAGACAACAACACGCTGGCGCCGTCGGATGCGGCGTTGCACGCTTCGATGCGTGGCGTGGTCAAGGATGTGCTCGATTCCCTGACGCCACGCGAAGCCAAGGTGCTGCGCATGCGTTTCGGTATCGAGATGTCGACTGACCACACGCTGGAAGAAGTGGGCAAGCAGTTTGACGTGACGCGCGAGCGGATTCGTCAGATTGAGGCGAAGGCACTGCGCAAGCTGCGTCACCCGTCGCGCTCCGACAAGCTGAAGAGCTTCCTGGAAGGGAACTAAGGCGCTGCGACTCACTATCGTCATGGTGACCTCAAGTTCACGTTGAGGTAACTCGAAAGTAACTAAGGCTTGACGGCCTGACACCAAAAGCCATATGCTTCTCGCCACTTCGATTCCGGTGTTACGGAACAAGTGGCGAGTTTGTCAGCGCCACCCGTCAACGCCGATCTCCGATTTCGGGCCTCTAGCTCATGCTTGGTTAGAGCAGCGGACTCATAATCCGTTGGTGCCGTGTTCGACTCACGGGAGGCCCACCATTATTTACCGTCGAATCAACGCCTTACGTTCGATTCCAACGCTCCTCCCGGAGCGCCTTTTAGTGCCCTGTGACGCAATTGTGTCGCAGAGCAGGCCGTCAATGACTGCCGAATGTCGCACCAAGTTCTCAGGCGCGAGGTGCGCGTATCGACGAACCATCGCGGCAGACTTCCACCCTCCCATTTCCTGCAGGTCGTACAGCGGTGTGCCGTTTTGAATCAACCAGCTTGCCCAAGTGTGGCGCAGGTCGTGCCATCGAAAATCCACAATCCCGGCGCGCTTGAGCGCACTCCGCCAACCGCGTGTATTAGCCCACGTAATCGGTTTTCCCTTGTACGCAAAAACCCGCTCAGGGTGTTCACCGGCTTGCCGCTTGAGAACTGCACAAGTCAGCTCATTCAAGGGCACATGAAGGTCCTCACCCCCTTTAGCTTGCTTTGCCGGGATCCAGATTGTACGGCGCTCGATGTCAACCTGCGACCAACACAGCCCGGTCACGTTGCCCTGTCGAAGCCCGGTTCCCAGTGCGAACAGCACCATTTCTCGCTGATGTCCAGGCAACTCGGCCAGCAACTTTCTCGCTTGCGCTGGGGTGATCCATCGTACGCGCCGCTTGAGCTCTTCATACAACTTCACGACCGGCACTTTTTCGATCCATTCCCACTCGCGCCACGCTCTTCTAAGGATGGCCCTGACTAGTGCCAGGTGCCTGTTGGCTGTGGCCGGACTAGCGTGGGCGCATTTTGCCTTGCCAATTCCGGCGATGTCATCCCGCGTAATGTCAGATAACATTTTCCCTCCCAAGTAGGGTTGCAGCCAGCGAATTTTCAGGTTGTCGGCGTGGCGTTTGCGATCACATGGCGTTTCATCCAGCCACTTTCTAGCAGCCTCATCCCAACTGTGCTTCGGTCGCTCACCAAGGTGAGTGACCCGCCAGCTTTCAGACTTCAGCTTGTCATGCAGGTTTTGCGCTTCCTTCTTGTTACTAGTATTCGTGGAACGCCTTACGCGCTTCCCCGACTCTGGTGTGAAGTCAATACACCATGTATTGCCTCGTTTATACAGTGACATTTGATACTCCTTTGAAATGTCACTTTCACCGCTTGCCGATTGCAGGATATGCCTGCTCCGCACGTTTATCAAGCTCATGTACAGCACGACTCGGCGAGCACTGCTTGCATATTCGCATCCAAATTAGTCGGAACAATTCACGATAAATACGGAGATAAATTAAATCCCGTCCTTGTTCATTTTCTTGTCGGCGGAATTTCTGTACAGTTGAAATTCTTTATCAGATTTTAAATGGAGGACGCTGTGAGCCAATATGGAGACTTTACAGTGACAAATTGCGTCAAACTTTTAGAACTGCCAGATCAAGCCCGTGAATATTGGTCTGCAGACGTGAAAGTAGTCCGGCGTGGTCATTTCACAGGGAAATTTAGGAGAATCATATTTTTCGAGAAAATTGGAGAAGATGCTTGCATAGCCGGCATCGAGAATAAGGACGGCGTTCATGCGAGATTGTGGCCGGAAGATGCCGCTAAGCAGGCTTACTTTATTCAGTTGCTTCGTGCAGAGGCCGTTCGCGAAAAATCGCTGATGGTTGAAGCTCGAGCGCGATCGTTGCCCATCGAGTGCGTTCCAATCGAAAAGGTTACGGCGGCATACATGGCAGAGCGGGGGCTGTCCCATCCCTTTAGCGTTGGATATACAGACCAGAACGGGCAATATCAGTGGGAAGCCGTGGAGCCGCTTACCTTGAATGAGGGGCGCTAGACCGGGAGAGGAATTGATGTGCGACCACTGTAGTGCTATGACGGTGACCCTGCATAGTCGGCAGGCTTCTACTAATGGATGCGGCTTTGTCGGGAAAACACGGAAATGAAATCAACATTTTTTTCAGAGTTTATCGTCGCCGTAAGGGGCGGCCCCCGTCTGTTCTTCGCTCCGCTGGTCGCGGTTGTCAACATAGTGCGCGCTTCAGCGTCCCGACTTGTGGTCAAGGAAGAGTCGAAGAAACGACGTGCGACACCGGCGTCACCTGAGGGTAGGCACGGCCACAAATGAACTTCCTGCTTTCCGCAGCGGCTCACGCCCAAAACGCCAGAACATAGCCACAAAGAGCTATGGGTGCTTTGAGGTTCCTACGCATGAATCACGCCCATCGCCTCATCTGCAGCGGCTGCGATTACCTCCCCAGGATATTTGGCCAATATATCCATCGGGCGCTTACCTGCCAAGAAACTATTGGACGACTGGAACCAAGATGCCACGCCCCACGCGTCTTTGGCTCCTTCAAAATGTGCAATCACCTTCTTGAGCGCCCGATACGGACGGTAATCTAGATTCGGATCAAGAGTGTAGCCGGGGAAGTAATCAATGCCGCTACGGGCAATTGCAAAAATCGCGCCATCGCGCTTCCATCTTTGCAGCTGCGCACTGGAATTCTTGTCACTAAATCCCGCAATCGAGGCGACCTGAGCTGCGGTCAACCAGTCCGCACTTGCAAGAACTGCGACCTTGGCTCGCAACATCGTCGCCGCCTCCCTCAAAAGCGTTGGCGATAGCGCATCCTTTGGCAGCAGGATCTCTACTAGCTTGGACAAAGTGTCTTCGCTCAGTGAAGTCAAGGAGTCTTGTGTAAGCCCGACTATCTGGAGAAGAGCTTGTTCGATTACTTTGGCTTCACGGGCGTTCGATTGGTCAAAAACGACAGCGACCACATGTCCGTCCTTCACTTGGCCTAATTGATGACGGACTTCTTTGGCGCTGCCGAAGAATGTGGCAAACGGCAGGGGCCTCACTTCGGCTGCATTCATAGGTCCTCCAGGCTCGGCTATTTAAGTAAAATTTACCATAACGTAAATCACCCTGCACCCGAATCCTGGTCGAGTGGATGGTTGGCGTCAGCGAGGGCAATCTGCCTGTGTCCGGCGATAAGGACAGCCAACTCCCGCTCGCCGGAGGTCCGTCGCTCTTGCTCTTCGTTGAGTCGGTTTGCCAGCTCCCTCACATTTTGTTCCATGAGTGCTAATGCATCGTTGGCAACAGCGAGGCGATGCTCCACGTCCGCTTTGGTGGCGGCCAGCAGCGCTCTCTCGTGCTCGGCGCGTGTACGGGCCTGCCTCTGTGCGGCTATATCACTTCGCGCCTTGCGTAGCCCGCCTTCCATTAGATCAAACGACCTCATCCTAGCCTGCGCTACCGCTAGGTCAATCCGCGCCTGCTCAGCACTCTGCCGTGTCGCACCTAGCTCTTCGCCGATATTCGAGAGATCGTTCCGCAGTTGGGTTTGAATGCCTTCGTGCATGGCATTTTGTGAAAGCAGTCGCTCGATTTGAGTGGATTGATCGACCGAAAGCTCATCGTGTCGCTTGTTCTCGACGGCAAGGTCGTCTATCCGCTGCCTGCATTCGGCGAGTTCCGCAAGTAGTCGCTCGTGCGATTCCTCCACAGTTTTGTCGACAAAAGCAAAAATGGCGTTTCGCAGATCCGTTGGTATCGGGTGCCGCTCTGTATGCAATTTTTCTTCACGCTCCCAGCGGTCGAAAAATTCGCCAATCGTGGTATTGCTTCCCTCGCCGAGCTCAACGCGAATATTCCTTACGCCTGGCGTTAAACTACGCGCTCGTATGGCCTCAGCCGCTGCTTTGACCTGTTCATAAGTAATTTTTGCGTGTCGACCCATTAGCTTTTCCGTTACGTTACGTTACGGTTACGTTGTCGCCCACAATTGCACCGGAGCAGTTCGGCGGTGAGCCCGCAGAGGCGACAGCCGTTTGAAGCGGCGCACGCAATAAGTTGCTCACCAGTGCCGCGTGGCTGGCCATTTGCGTCGGTGCAAGGTGCGCGTAGCGACGGACCATCTGAGCTGACTGCCAGCCCCCCATTTCCTGCAGGTCGTACATCGGTGTCCCGTTCTGGATATGCCAGCTTGCCCATGTATGACGCAGGTCGTGCCAGCGGAAATTGCTAATTCCCGCGCGCCTGAGCGCGCTTCTCCAGCACCGCGTGTTCGCCGATTTGATCGGTCTGCCCAAGTATGAGAACACTCGTTCGGGGTGCTTGCCTAACTGACGCTTCAGGATCTCATCGGCGAGATCATCGATCGGCACATACAGGTCCTCACCGCCTTTTGCTTGGTCTGCCGGAATCAGAACTGTGCGGCGCTCCAGGTCCACCTGCAGCCATCGGAGGCCAGTCACATTGCCTTGCCGAAGGCCGGTCGTCAACGCGAAGAGGACCATTTCACTCTGGTGTTCCGGCAATTCGGTCAGAAGCGTCCTAGCCTGATCCGGCGTGATCCAGCGCACTCGTCGCTTCGGTTCCGAATACAACTTCACCTGCGGCACCTTGTCGATCCATTCCCACTCGTAGCAAGCCTTTCGCAGAATCGCCCGGATAAGCTGAAGATGGCGGTTTGCTGTGGCTGGACTAGCGACAGCCCGTTTGTGCGCGCCAATTGCTGCGATTTGGGCTCGGGTAATGTCGGTCAACACTTTACCCCTTAGGAACTGCTGCAGCCATCTGAGCTTGAGAAGATCATCATGAAGCGTGCGTTTATTTGTCTCGCTCAGCCACTTGTGCCCAGCGTCATCCCACGTGAAACGCGGCTGCTCGCCGAGATGCCCGATTCGCCACGCTTCAGCCTTTAGCTTGTCGTGGAAGTGCTGCGCTTCGGCCCTGACGTTTGTCGCAGCAGAGCGTCTAATGCGCTCTCCGGATGAGACCGTAACGTCGATCCACCACGTTCGGCCGCGTTTGTAGAGTCCCATTTTGACCCCTCTTTCACAGTTATCAACGTCGCCGTCATTGGCAGTTTGTAATGCGATCGCAGCCACACCACCAGGTCGTCTTCTAGAAAAACCCATGACTTTCCCGGTTTTGCACCAGGTACAAGACCCAGCCTCGCACGGCGGCGTACTTCTTCTGGATGCAGTTTCAAAAAAGCTGCGGCCTGCTTAAGCGTTAAGGTTTCCATTATTTTGAGAGAACTAGAAAATGGATGACATTGCTGGCTGCAAAATATGATTGGGTTGGTCAGTTCAGTGCGCTCAAGTTAATTTATTCGAAGCTATATTCCTTTGACTTGGAGCAGAGTAGTTATCCGAAGAGAAACCGCAATTCTTAGTGAACTTAGTCTGGTATAGCTACTAAGCTGAAGTAAATAGGTCTGTATTCAATCTGGGTTATCAGCGTTTTTCTTTGGAGCGATAAACTACTAAGTCGTTTTAATATCGGACGACTGATTGAGATAGCACAGTGTTGACGCCGACCGAAAATCGACCGGCTCGCCCCTGTCGCTGCTGCGCATGGACATGGTCATCTTGGATGAGCTCGGGTATCATCGATTACCGGCCGGAAAAGCGATGCGAATTCCATTCGTATGGTTACGAGTACATCGATAATCGTCACTTTGTGCTTAGCCCGGAGGTTGTGTTTGGTACAATCGAGAAGGCAGCGCCGTATGTTGAACAAGCAAAGCGCATATTTTCCGCCCCAGTCGGAATCGCCGTTTGGCACGTCAAACAAAGTGAGGACGGTATCTCTTATCTACTTTCCCCGATTGCACTTCCATTTGAAGAATTTCCTTACGCTAACCAAGCTTGATGGCGAACGCATCTGATGGCGCACGGCTAGAAATGGTCGCCCAATGTTATCGAGCCAACTCGCATTCGACCACTCCGCCGCGTGCTTTTTTTTCGTTCGATTAATCCATCGCGTCACGGTGCCCTTCCGGTCTCAACAAATGTTTGAATATTCTGTAGTCGATACGCTGCCGATTCGTGAGCGCTGTGTCGTCTTCACCGGACACGTTAGCCGAGGTGCGGTGCGTGTGGGCGATGTGCTTCGTCTTCGTTCACCTGCGCGAGACGGAGTTGGACAAATTGCTGGAAGAGCGAATTGCCTGAGCTGAAATGTCGGCGAATGAGGGCGACTTCTAACCTGACACGATCATCCAAAAGTATTTCGACAGATAGGTATCAATAATGCAAATACTCTTCCTCGATCAGAATAAATGGATTGATCTCGCTCGGGTGCATGCAGGCAGGACAACCTCAGGGCCGGACCTAGTGGTGTATCAAGAACTGCTGACGGCGGTTCACAGCGGAAACCTGATAGCTCCATTGACTGCTTCCCACATCTTGGAAACTTCCAAGCGAAATGATCCAGAAAGTCGCGCGCATGTTGTCGGAATTCAAGCTTTGCTTAGCAAAGGATTTGTATTTCGCAGTCGAAAAGCACGCCTGCTCATTGAAATGCGCAATGCCTTACACCTAGCGTTCGGTGAGAAGCCTAAGCAACTATCAGCGAATTGGGCTGTCGTGCCGGGATTTATGCAGGCGTTCGAGACGTTCGATGCACTTGTGGCGTCACCAGAAGATGCAGCTACCTCTCGCTTCATCAATGAGCATGTTGATCCGGAAAAGCAATACATCGACTACATGATGAATCAAGACGATGCGCGTCGGCGAACGGCACACGCTGCCTTCGCAAAAGAGTCGGATCAGCTTCTGTCTCGTATCGAGGCGCGTCGCACAATTATGGAAAGTTCCACAGTCGATCTCCGATGGCGAGCATATGCAGCGAGATTGTTCCTTGACCATCAAGGCTTCGTCGCCCATATGCTCGAGGTAGTCGGGCATACCGTCGACGAAATGAAGGAACTTGGCGGAGCGGCAATAGTAAAGTTTGTCCGTGACGTGCCTACGCTGAATGTGGAGGCGGAACTGGCTGCTCGCCTGGAGATACAGACTGGACCGTTAGAGGTCAACGACATCCTGGACATGCAATCCTTCTATACGGCCATTCCTTATGCAAGCAGATTGGTCGCTGAGCGAGGATTCATATCGCTTGCACGTCAGGCAAAGCTTGATGCCCGTTACAGTGTTGCACTTTTAACGAAGCTAAGCGAACTTCAGGGGATTTATAAATGACGCCCATTGGCCGCTCTAGTAAATGTCTATAGCCGCTGCGCAACCATACATGCAACTCGCACGTGCGAAGGCGCGCTGGCTATTTTGAACGTTAAGTTTCGCCTCGCTGACACACGCCAATGTCAGCTTTGGGGCGGCAGCCGCAGATGTCTGCGCCGACGGAAACGGTCGAGTACAATCGGCAGGGATCGGCCACTAGCGGACCTTCAAATTTCGAATTTTCGTACAAGGACAAGATGGGTTTAACATGCATGAAACAAACTCAGTGACTGAGGCGATTGCCAAAGGCGCTTTGTCCGCTGTTGAATTCCATCCGCTGCATGCTGAGGCAATCGGTTGGGCACATTGCGTGAGCGATGTATTTGCACAACCGAAGAACTTCATTGATCGTGCCCGCATTTCCGAAGAAAAAAGGAAGTCTATTCACGAAGCTCTGGAGGCGTCTCAACTGTTCTGCTGGTGAGCTACTGGACCTCGGACAAGAAACCAGAGCCCCTCGCTGGATTTGGAAAACTATATGCCTTTATTGTCCACCCTGAAACTTTTGAAGTCCTTCTAGCCGAGGTAAGCACATGGCGCTCGTAATTCATCGGAGTGAGGAGCGCGTACAATCGGCCAGAAGCAGGCATTCGATGTTGTTAAACCGTTAGCGTGCTTGCGGCGCTTGGACCCGGATTCCAAACATGACTCAGTCATCCCTTGATCAAGCAATAGAATACGCCTGTAGGCTCCTTCCGGGCGCGAACGAGGACGCTAGGAACTTGCCTGAGCCGATGCGCACCGTCGCTCTAGTGCACGCTGCGCAAGGCATCATCGACAACGGTGGCTTAGAGTATTTCTTTGAGATGGACTTCCCGCTAAATCCACCATATTCGACGTTTGTCGACGTGTTCCTCGAGATCGGTGCCGATGCTGTAGCTGAGTGCATCGAAGCCTCCGCGAGGATGTTCCCGTTCCCTCATCCTCATTTATACGAGGCCCAGCGTCAGGCTTGGCTTGTCTCTATCCAGGAAAATGCGAAGCATGAATTTGCACGGCTTAGTTACAGGGCTTGTGGGGATAAAGTAGTCTGGGAAAAACTTACAGAGTACGTCGACAGAAATCGAGCTGCCTTTGGCACGACGGTGACTGCTGAGGACTAAGTACCGGCAAACTCAATCCTGATTGGCCATTTGAACGCGCGCTGACATGACGGCAGGGCCCTCATACGGTTGGGTACAATCATCGGCAACAGTCGGCCAACAGCGGCCGGCGGAAAGTAAACCGCTGCATTGTGGTAATTCAGGAGATATAGGTTTGCAACCAAAGCTGGCATTCAGAAAAATTTGGCAGGATGACGATATGGTGGAGCTACGCATCGAGGCATGCGACGGCACATCGACGTTCTCGAACAAAGTGTATGTGGGCCACCAGAACCTGCGTGACGTCATTGTTGAACTGAACAGGTTCAACGATCAAATTTACGGAGGCCTGTATGAGCTGCGGTTTGGCGAGTTCGGTCCTGAATATGCCTTAGGTGCGTTTCATGCTCGGCTGCACTTCCACGATCGCGGCAAGGTCTTGGTTTCCGTGCACATGCAATCCGAGTATTCAGACTTCGGTCGAAAAAATGTCGCCAGTGAAGCGAACCTCTACGTAACTTCCGAGCCATCGCTACTGGACAGTTTTATCAGATCGCTTTGCGCAATTAGCGGGGGCCATCGAGAAGACGCGGAATTAGAAGGGATCGACTCTCCATGGACCTGGAACTAGATCAAGTGGAACAATATAGATTGCAATATTTTTTCGACCCAGGTTCTGGCGTTTGCCTTTGGTCGGACAATGACTTGGCTAGGGGGAAATTCGGGTACCCTGTTGACTTGGGCGATCTTCCAGTCACATCGACGGTGAAGACGCGGGCAGAAGAATTGATAGCAAGGTTCGATACTTCCATTGAGTGGACAAACCCATCCGGACCTTCGCCATGGTCTGACATGGAACGTGAACTCTTCGAAGTTGAGGCAGCGGGTTTGCTCAGGTCATTTCAGGAATGCCTTGGGGCTGAGTTTGAGATTTGCGATTGCACTCGCTGACTGTTTGTCGGCCAGCCGCAGCCGATCAACAGCAACGACAATGATCTACGCCGAGCAGGATGCGCTCGATGTGATCAGGGCCATAGAACAGGCCGTGCCGGGGCCGGTGGAACGAGGTGAGCGGGCCGTCAGCCCGCACAAATCATGAGGCGGGGGAATCTCCGGCCGCCGCCGCTGGTTCCTTGGGGAAATCGAGGCGCAGGACACCTAAATCGCGGATGCGCCGATGGCGTTGTTTCAACTGCTTGAGCAGTTCAAATGTGTAGATCTGACCGAAGCTGAGCTTATCTTTCGCTTTTACCTCGATTAAGGAAACGCCTTCCGACCCGACGATACACAGGTCTGGAAATGACAGGTATGGCTGGGTGACGCGGAAACGGGCCAGGTCGCTCAAGAGCTCGTTTCCGTAGCCCTCGAACAAGCGCCAGTAGAATTCGCTCCCTCGGAATAGTCCGCGATTTTCCAAGCTTTGCTGCACCGACTTGTGGAGGTCGACGGCCAGCGCAAAACCACGGTCGAAGTCTGCGCGGGTCGTCGCTATGATCTGGCTACACGCGCACTCTATTGACGCGGCATCGAAATTCCAGAGATCAAAACCGATGAGGTAGCGCCGGTCCTCGAAGACTGCTTGATCCTCCTTGGATAGCTGTGGAGCAAGCTTATCGTAGTGGGCAAGCAAGCACGAGTAAAAGATCGTTCCCAGTGACAGGTGCTCGTCGTGTACGATTAGGTGTTCTGGGTACGCTTGTTGTAGATGAGCGATAGCGTGCGCCTCGGTGCTGAGCCCCTCCAACCGCTGCAACTGCACAATTTCCATTGGCACCTGAAGCGTGGCGCACTGCTCCGCCAGTTTCAGCGACTCGATGAGCTTAATGCGACCAACCTCTGTAACCTGATTGTCGTGAGTTATAAGCTTCGTGCGCAGCAGCCATTGTCGCGTGCTAGTGTCTACAGGGTCGGGGACCTTGTCCAAGCCACCGAGCAATGCGTTCCAAGCTTTCGGAATGCGGTGGCGCCGGCAGAAATCGTGCGCTCCATCGTCGGTTAGTGTGCCATCCGAAGCGATGAATTTTGCGAGCCAGCCTCGGGAGTCAGCGTCCGACAGCGTTCCGTTGGCGTACATCCGAGCCCAGTCCATCGGGAGATATCCAGTGGCGATAACTTTTCCTTCGTAATGGCTCTGATCGAGAGCCGGTTGATCTTGAGGCTATCGTAGCACTTTGCGCTCCTATCGGGCAGTGGCGGGTATTGAGTTAAGATTTGGCGCCTGCTGCGGGCGCTTTGCCGCGTCAACGCCGCCGTCGGTCCTCAGCTCCGCGCGGCCCATCGAGCCGCAGACTAGCCAACGTTCGCTTTGGGGGGAGCCGCCTTTCGTTTCGCACTACCCGGTCGCGTCGAGTCAATAACGATATAAACCATTTGCATTTTTAATTCAAAACGCAAAATTATCGGTGGCTGCGCTTCGGAGTCCGACTCTTCAAAGAGGTCGGCAGTGATCTCGAAGTGAATCGCGGTCCATGGGGCATTGAGGACCACGGCGGCGACGACTAGGGCCAAGGTCGCGGAGGAACGTCGACGTATCATCCGACTGGATGGCGTCAATGCGTCTCTGATTTCACCGAGATCGCGGATATCACCGAGATGGCGGGCCACGTGAAGCCGCTCGCCTATCTTTCTGTTTATCCGTCACACGTACACCCGACGCACATGTTGGTGATTCGCCAGAGAATCGCTCGTGATCCTGCCTACACTTCGCCACTCGGTCGTCGATCGAAGTTGCGGGCAAAAATCAATTTGAACCCACTTCATTCATGCCGCAGAAGGCTGAGACCGTAAAGACGTTGCTGGGAAGGCACTTCCTGAAGAGTCCTGGTGAGGACAGGACCGATTATAGAGGGAATTCTACCGCGTGATTGACGTAACCTGTGACAGATGACGGTTGCCAAATTTGCTCTTTGCGAAGCGCGGCTTCAATCTCTGCTTGGTCGGCGGCGTCGAACTGCTGACCGTTCATGCGAATGTAAAGGAAGTCGACAGAGACAATGGCAGAATCGTAGGATTCCAAGGCAATACCTAAGACTTCCTCGGCCCCAGGGAACTGAAGCACAGCGCCCTTGCAATAAATGTGAAGCAAGTATTGGCGATATTCCCGATAGTCGTCATGACTTTGCTCGGGAAGGTGGGGCAGCGCAATCAAAGCGTAGACCCGGCGCTTCGCGCCGTTCGCCACGCATCGAGCAGCCCGCAATCGATTGCTCGCCCTGGTCCTAGAAAGATGGATAGACTCGCCCAGCAGTCGCCTCGTAAGCCTGCTTTCACTTGCCATAACTCGAAGAACGGCTTCTTCCGTTCCTTCTGATTCCGCGTTCTTAGTCAGATCGGAGCTACCGTGGATTACATGGGAAGCTTGGTACTCAATAAGGTCATCCCATATGTAGCTTACTTCGTTTGCCTTCTCCCGCGAGAGGTAACTGGCGCTGGCGCTGAATCTCTTCCAGTAGTGCTCGCCAAGAAAAACAAGTGTTCCGGGTTCGAACGTTGGGAATTTTTGTTCATTTGTAGCTGGATCGATGTTGGTAAGATATGCGGCGAGAAGCTCTTCCTCCCCCAAAACCAAAAAATCACAGTCGCTCTTTTCAAATAGATCTTGTTTTTTTCTGAGATAGCCGATGAAGTCGTTGACGGTGTCCAGTTCGCTAAGCACGAGCGTAAGGCTGGCTCCATCAAGTACATGAACGAAGCGCTTGCTTTCTAAAGGCCATCCAATAATAAATGGATTGTTCTCATGCCCGCGACCTACAACCTGCGTATCTATAATCAGCGAACTGGAGCTATCGGATTCAATGGAGTCCCAGTGCTGGGCCGCGCGATGCTGGGCACCGTGCGCCACCGCTATCAGGTGGATTCGACGACGCTCTGCAGCAGGAATGAGTACAGGAATCTCTTTACTACATTTTGCATCGAGGAAGACTCGGCCAGGGAACCGCTTTATCCAGGCCTCAGCGCCTGCTAACTGTCTAGTTGACTTCTCGATGGCCCGCCGGTACCAGCGGTTCCATGCCAAATTTAAGTCGCTTGAAGGAGGGAAAGCACAGTTCTTGTCGGAGAATAAGAGTACGTCGTCCCCAAATATCACCATCAAATCGCAAAGCTCTTTGCCATCGCTACAGTTGTTGCGCCTTCCCTCATCCGTATAAACGTTAGGAAAGCTCCAGAGCGAAAGGATGGAGTCCTGCGCTAGGCGTAGGAGGTCGCTCTCTGTCGGCGTTGTGCCAGCCGCATCGTTTAGCGAACTCCAAGGGTTTGTCTTCGACGGGGATGACTTGTCTGCACGGGGGAAGCCGCTGTTACGTTTCTTGATGGTCATATCCGTATTTTTTGAACCTATGCCTTGGAGTCGTTAAATCAATTCGGTTGCGATAATTTTATGCTACCTGCATGACAGGAAATCATTGTGGATATTTTGCCAATCACTTGCTATAAACCAGATATACTTTCTTTCCGTCACTCGTAAGTTGCTTCGGAGGTCTAGATGGCTAATTTTGCCTCATGGTGTACGACTACTATAGAAGACGTGGGGACATGGGAACTCACAATCTTAGATGCTCAGCCCGCGCAGTTGACTACGGGCGTTGCATCGGTGTCGCAGGCGATTCATGAACACTATGCGGCACCGGACCGCGTTGCCCATGTGCTCCGAGCATTGGGTAAAGATAAGGTCGCAGCATTTGTCGAAGCTCTCCTGCCGACTACAAAAGCCGTCCGCTCAGGCGATCTTGGAGAAATTCTTGGCGTCACGTACCTTTCGGAATTTACCCAGTTTAAGCTCGCCGTGCGCCGCCTCAGGTGGAAAGATCATCGAAATATGGCAATGCGGGGGGAAGATGTGCTCTCATTTCTAATAGATCCAAAATCGAAGAAGCTTATGATTTTAAAGGGCGAAGCCAAAAGCCGGTTAACGTTGAATACCTCAACCGTCACTGCGGCGCGTAGTGCACTTTCGGCGAATTACGGGCGGCCTTCCGCACACGCGCTGGCGTTCCTAGCAAGCCGATACTTTGAACAAGGTAACAAGGAAATGACCGATATTCTGGATCAGGCCCAGCTAGTTGATCAAGTTGCAGCCTCGCAAATGACGCATATGATGTTCGTGCTTTCAGGTAACGACCCCGCGCCGATCCTAAGGGCAGACTTAAATCGCTACAAAGGGAAAATTGGGCAGATCTCGGTAGGCGTAAGGGTTAAAACTCACCAAGAATTCATCAAATCCGTATTCGAAAAGGCGGCTACTAATGTCGTCTGATATTGCGGAAATTGAGGAGAGCATCCGTGTTGCATTGACGCCGGGCTTCAGATTGAATTTGCTCGCTAGGGGACAGTCGCGATCGATGATATGGAGAGACGGAATATTGCCTACTGATGCGCCTCCATTCTCACCCATCCTAAGCTACGACTTGCTTTCCTACGGCTATTCGTTATTGTCCCACGCGTTGCGCCTTCTTGATGGTGGCGGGGACGTGGAATTAGCAAGAAAAGCATGCGAGCATGCTGGTGAAGCCATTGAGGCTGTTGTCGCTAAAGGTCTGGACAGACCTGAACGAGATTTTCATCGACTGGTGGCGGCAGCCGCCTACCATTTAGGTCAGTTTTCAGCTAGGGCCTATTCGCTAATTCGAATTGGAATTGAAGGCGCTAACCTGACCAAATGCGAGTTAAGCATCGCGAGGTTAATGCTTAGAGACCTAGAACTACTGAGCGTTGAAGCAATGCGCGAACGTGTAAACCAAGAAAATTCGGACGATGCGCTGATGGCGTTGGTAGCCGCTGCGGAGGCCTCCAACGCGACGGACGATACATCGCTTTTAGAACTGCTAGATAGAGCACTGACCGATGGGTTCATGGGTGCAATGGCTATTGCTCTCTTGGCGTTTGAACGGGGCGAAGACGCATTAATGGATGACGCAACGCAGCGACTTCGCAAGGGAATGGAAGGTGCAGCGGAATTTAATTTGGTTGCATTGTGGTGGTGCCACAAACTTGCGATACATATGCTGCGTGGCCTGTGGGAGATGAGCTTCCACCGCTGCCTTCCTATTGGCGGGGGGCCAAGTGAATCGGCAGCTGAGTGGAAAGGCCTCAGAACCCTTTTCATAGCATCGCTTTACCGTCGGAAGAAATCCGAAATAGATCTCTGGCCGTCTCAGATTGCTGCGGCGGCTCGCGCATTGGAAATTAATGCGAACCTAGTGCTCTCTTTGCCCACAAGTGCGGGCAAAACGCGTATCGCGGAGTTATGTATATTGGCTTGCCTCGCGACTGGGAAAAAAGTTGTATTTGTTACTCCTCTTCGAGCGCTTTCAGCGCAAACTGAAATTGGACTAAATCGTACGTTTTCTCCCCTTGGAAAGTCCGTGTCGAGTCTTTACGGCAGCATGGGAGTTGGTGCGGCAGACATCGATGCACTGACGGCAAAAGATATCGTAGTTGCGACACCCGAGAAGTTGGACTTCGCGATTCGAAATGACCCTTCACTGCTTGATGATGTGGGTCTCGTCATACTTGATGAGGGGCACATGATTGGACTAAATGAACGTGAAGTGCGATACGAAGCTCAGATACAACGTCTTCTTCGACGGGCCGATGCTTCGTCCCGCAGGGTCGTGTGCCTGTCGGCGATATTGCCCGATGGTGAGCAGCTGACTGACTTCGTCAATTGGCTTACAAATGATGCACCTGGTGGCCTAGTTCAAAAGAACTGGCGGCCTACACGGCTCCGCTTTGGCGAAGTCGTTTGGGACAAAGATCATGCGAGGCTGACCGTTACAGTTGGTGATGAGAAGCCGTTTGTACCAGCTTTTTTCTCTGCGATGGTCCCTTCGATTGCAATACGTCCGAAGAGAAAGCGAACAAAGGCGTTTCCTGCTGATCAACGAGAACTATGCTTAGCAACTGCATGGCGGCTTGTGGAGGACGGTCAAACGGTACTAATATTTTGCCCCCTACGATCTTCAGTTGAGCCGTTCGCGGAAGCAATCGTTGATTTGCACAGTCGTGGAGCACTACCGTCGATTCTTGTTGTTGATGAAAGACTACTTTCCTCTGCTATTGCTATCGGTACTGAATGGCTTGGGGCGGATCATGTGCTGCTCCAATGTTTGAGACTTGGCGTGGCAATTCACCATGGAGCGCTCCCTTCGCCCTATCGGAGAGAAGTTGAACGACTGTTGCAGTCGGGCGTACTAAAAATAACAGTATCGTCGCCGACGCTCGCACAAGGGTTAAATTTAGCAGCGACAAGCCTTATTTTTCATGGCCTTTACCGAAATGGCCAGCCAATCGATGTCTCAGAGTTCCGGAATGTCGTCGGCCGCGCAGGCCGTGCCTACATCGACGTTGAGGGTCTCGTGCTCTTTCCTATCTTCACGGACGTCACGAAGAACAAGCGACTATGGAAAAAATTTATTGATGACCGAACTGGTCGGGAAATGGAAAGTGGCTTAGTGCGGCTAGTAGCGACGCTATTGGCGAGGATGTCCCGCAAGCTGGGCTCAACCGACATTCCGACTTTACTCGAATATGTAGCCGGCAACACGGCATGGGATTTCACACCAGTTGCAGACGAAACCATTGATGATGTAGCAGCCGAAAAGCCTAAGTGGGAAAGTTACTTGACCAGTCTTGACACTGCGATAATGAGTCTTCTCGGTGACAACACGATATCCGATAACGATGTTGAAAAATGTTTGGACCTGGCATTGCAATCCTCGCTTTTCACACGGCGGCTTAAGCACTACGACATTCCCACTCAAGATCTGCTCCAAAAAACCTTTGCCGCACGGGCCAAATTTGTGTGGGCCAACTCCACACCACTCCAGCGACGTGGCTATTTCTTAGCGGGTGTGGGACTTCAAACAGGTCAGGCGCTAGATACTCATTCTGCGACACTTGAGGAGCTCCTTGTGGCTGCGAACGTGTCACTGGTGTTTGAAAATATGCCGGCAGCAGCTGATGCGTTATGCAAATTTGCAGAAATAATTTTTACGATCAGTCCGTTTGTCCCGAAAGTCCTTCCGGAGAATTGGCGCGATGTCCTCGCAACATGGATTAGTGGCGCTCCGATTCAATCACTTGCGTCAGGCGCGACTGATGATGTCCTGCAGTTTGTTGAACAAGGGTTGATCTACACACTTTCTTGGGGCATGGAAGCCGTCCGCGTGCGCGGACTTGCGCAGGTGGGGTCCGTGGCGGCGAACGCAATCCTGGACGGGCACGAACTCGGTCTAGCAGTAGCGGCGATAGAAACCGGAACGATCAATCGTTCTGCTTCCTATCTTATACAAGCGGGCTTCGGTTCAAGGTTGGCCGCAATAAAGGCGGTTTCGGACGGCGCCGGAAGTTTTACCAAAGGTTCAGAATTACTTCAGTGGTTACGAAGTGCCCCTGTCGTTCAACTAGGTTTAGATCAGGGATGGCCCAGTCCCGAAACTCATAGTCTCTGGCAGGAATTTCTTTTGTCGTTCAACACGTCCAAAGAGAAGGCTTGGAAACTGCACGCTGGAGAAATCGGAGTTTCATGGCATAAGGAAGCACCCGGCATTGGCACTGCCCTTCGTTTAGGCGGATTGCCGGGGACGGAGAGCCAAGTTTACGGCGCGGACTATGAACCGCTTGGGGTGATAATTGGCGCAGTGGATCCCCTAAGGAGTGGCCTTCTTACTGCGACTGTATCGGCGGCAGAAAATTCGATATCCTGGCGTTACTTAGGTCCTGGATAGTTTGACCGGTGCAATGCGTTTTACGATCGAGTATGCGGTCTGGGTTCGGTGTTCGATCACTGTCTCGACCGCTATCAAACAATGTACTTTCAGCCGGTAGCGATGAGCCGAACTCGGCCACTTTCGTTGATGGTTGACGGGCTTCCCCAGTTACGACGATGAATTTCGTCTTACAAGATATAGGTCTTACATGTCGCTCCCCTTGGATTTTCTAGCGTCACTGTGTGAAGTTTCTATTGAAGAGATCATGACCAGGACTAAGAAAGGGAGTAGCGAAGGAGGGCAACGATCGTTCGTCGAACTCCGGAATGAGCTGAAGCCGCTTGAATTGTTCTGCTACTTTGGCGCAAGATTCGGGCCGCCAAATGGCATACAAAACCTCCTTCGAAACGACCATTCTGACAACCTCGTCCATTGGGACTGGACACTTAAATATCAGGAAAGCCTAATTTTTTTCTGGGGCACAAATTTTCGCACTGATGTGATGACCATCGGTGAAATCAAATTTACGGACTCCGACAAAGTCGAGCTAGTGTCACTGATACAGTCAGACTTCAAGAATTTCGGCCCACAGATGAGCGAGGTCCGGAAGAAGCTTGAACACTGGACGGAATTCGTAAATCCATACTGGCGCCTTACTCGTGCAATAAGTTCATTGCAAGAGGAATTGGCCCGGTTGAATTTGATCTCGGAGTTCTCGGATGGCTTTAACACGCCGCACACGGCGGCCAAGGATTCAGAACGTTGGAACGCAATAAGCAGTTCGTATAGTAAAGCGTTCGGGCTCTGTTTCGGTATTCGGTCAATGCTTCCTGTCAAAGCAGAGGCGTTTGTCAACCTGTTGGTCTTCATCCAGGCGCGGCCGGACATAAAGACTGATCCTAGACTTATGGATAGTATTTTTAGACAGCAGATTGATATCCGAGTCAAAAGCCTGCACATAAACTGCTTGGGATTTGAGAAGGCTGTCGACTACACAAATCCGGCATGCAAGCGGTTTCACACCCTCGTTAACGAGCGCAATGATCTGCTCCATGGCAACGTAGTGCCGGAGAAACAGAAGTTTAATGAGGTCTACTTCCTTGGAAATGTCCCTGTCTTCAAAGAGTATCGTTCGCTATGGGATCGAACGCTGGCCGTCGATAGCAAAGCCGTTGGACTTGAGCGCTTAGAGAACGAGATTGCAACGGTCAATGAATTCGTTGAGTATGTGATTTCGTGCCTAAAGCCTGAAGTTGGTGCGGTCATACTATCCGTCATAAGCAAGCGTGACCTTGGAAAGAACAGCGAAGACGGGCGTTTCGGACTCTTGTTCCCGGACCATCTCGTCGATTCCCGTCCGCTGTTCGACAAAGGGAGTGAGTGATCTCCGCTGGAAGTGGAGGATCTTTGATTTAATCACGACCAAACGGAAGCAGACGAATAGCACCTGTTGAGTTATCGCCCGGCGGGTCAACCGCGACTTACCTCCCCTTGAAAGACAAACCGTGCAAAGTTATGAACACTCGGCAATTTGGGCCTGCACTCTCGCACCACAGAAAGAAGATAAATTTCATGTGGCCCGCTCACGATTAGCTAATTCGTTCATACGCACACGCGAGGCGGTCGCACCGTTAGTGCGCAAGATTGAATCTGAATTACCTGCACTAACATTGCATGACGTGACTCACCTCGATGCACTGTGGCACGTGGCCGATAAATTGGTTTGGGACGGTTTTGAAATTAATCCTGCTGAAGCATATGTGTTGGGAATGGCGATTCTTCTGCATGATGCCGCTACTTCATCCTTCGCCTACCCATCCGGTCTCGTCGGTATCCGAGCATCAACAGAGTGGAAGGACTATGTCACGCAGCAGGGATTAACGGAAGAACAGCTCAAACCGGGAGAGCCCCAATATCAGCTGGCTTTGTTTGAGACGCTTCGGGCACTGCATGCGAACCGCGCAGAGAGTCTGTTGACACAAAATTGGCAAGACTCGAACGGAGAGAGTCGCTATTTGTTGGAAGACGTCGAACTTAGAAATCATTATGGGAGGACGATTGGGAAAATTGCGGCGAGCCATGGAGAAGACCCAGGATTGGCCGAACAGGAATGGGCAAACGCGTCCGAAATAGCACCGCACAGTTCGTTAGGCTTGGACGCTACCGCCAAGTGGGGGGTAGACCGATTGAAACTAGCAATGCTTCTACGCTGCATTGATGCGGCCCACATCGACAGCCTACGCGCTCCCGACGTCCCAATGATGCTGAATGCACCGGTCGGTGAATCACAGCGGCACTGGACATTTCAAAATAAGCTTAGTACGTTAGCAATCAATCAGAAGGGCGAGTTATATTGGTCCGGCTCCGCATTTGGAATTACTCAATCGGACGCTTGGTGGCGTTGTTATGAGACGTGTCAGATGATTGATCGAGAACTTCGGACGTCGAACCGAATATTGTCAGACCATGGACGAACTCCGATGGCCGCCGTAGGAGTGATGGGTGCAAACGATATTGAAGTGTTTCAGAAGAATGTGCCTGTTGAAGGTTGGCACCCGCTAGATTTTAATTATCAAGTTAGCCAGGTAGGTAGCGTTATCGAGAAGTTTGGCGGTGCGAAACTGTACGGGAATGAGCCCACCGTGGCGCTGCGTGAGCTCATTCAGAACGCGGCCGATGCTATTAGAGCAAAGCGTACGCACGTAGGCAATGAAACGCACGGGAGAATTGAAATTTCACTTCGGAGTACAAGTGATGGGACTGAATGGTTGGACGTAGTTGACGATGGCCTTGGGATGAGCAAGTATGTCCTTACCGACGTATTGCTTGACTTTGGCAGATCCCTTTGGAAGGACGCATCACTTCGCGAGCAATGGCGCGGTCTCGCAAGCAAGGGCTTTACGCCTGTCGGAAAATTTGGCATCGGATTCTTCTCTGTTTTCATGTTGGGTGATGAGGTGAAGGTCACGACTTGGCGGTACGGAAGCGATATTAAGGACCAAATTACCCTACACCTGCGCAACCGAGTTGTCGAGCGCCCGATATTGCTAGAAGCGTCGGAAGATGAACTCTTAAAAGAGAGTGGTACCCGAGTCTCAATCAGACTTCGTGAAGGAAGGAAGTCGCTAGTGCCAGAAACGGTTCAGCGTCACCCACATCTTGTCTCCAAACGAGTAGAGTCGCAGCTCGATGAGTTGGTTGCCCATTTGGCACCAACGCTGGATATCGATGTTTACTGTCAAGATGGAGGCGCACCGCAGGTGCAGTCAATCAAGGCAAACGATTGGAAGACGCTCGATCCATATGCCCTTCTTTGCCGTCTAAAATTGAATATGACTCCCGACGCATTGAAGCGTTACGCAGCGCGGCTTCGTCCAATGCTTGACGACGAAGGGAGGATGGTTGGGCGCGCGGTACTGAGCCTGGACAAAGCGTCTTGGTATCGGACACAAGGCACTGCGGTGCTGGTGCATCGCGGCCTCCGTGTTGGGGCATGCGAAGGGATAATAGGTTTTATTTTGGCGGAGAACAGCGTCGATCTGGCTAGGCACAACGCGATTCCGATAGTCGATGGCTCTACTCTACGGCGTTGGGCTGAAGAGCAATTTTTAGCAGACCGTGAACATGAACCATCCCTAACGGAAAAGTTCGTAAGTCTTGATTGTGGAGAGAAGGTCTCTGTAGTCGGACGAATGGGCAACCGTTCCGTCACCATTTTAGATCTGTTGACTGAGTTTAGTGCTGGTGAGATTAGCGAACTTGTCTGCTTTGAAGGCGAGATCGAATGTCCGCACGATATGTCTCGATCTGATTTCGACAGCTTTGAATTCTTAGACTCTTTATTAGATCTGACTCAGGCAGACTGTTCTACACGATTCAATTTCGGAATGAAAGAATGGGTTGAGGAGGTGATGCCTGCTGCAACTGGAAGACCGAAGACAATTGTTGAGTTGATCGAACACTATTTACGAGCAGAATTTGAGGATCTTAATGTCTATCGGGAAGATAGAACGGTCGGAGAAGCCGTGTCTGTAGAATTTAAGGAAGAGTGTCTGATTTTTGAGCGTCGTGTAACTTCTGAATAAACGCCGGATAGATACTTAAGCACACACCCGCTCAGTAGTGCGGCGAAGGGGAGCTTGCGCAGTGGGGCGATAGCAGCCCTCGTCTAGCGCGACGTATTCACTTGAGCCAAGGCCGCGACCGGAGATGATCAGCTGGATTAACGACGTAAACAATTTATATCGTTAATCGTAAAATCGAAATTTTGTGTGAGTACGCTCGAGGGCAATAGAAAGGCTACTGAAACGTTGTGCCGCAGACGTGACATGATAGCGGGACTTCCACATTTACTGCCCTTTGGTGAGACTGGCAATCGCATCGTGGCAAGCGATGTAAGTGACTGATTACATTGAAAAAACTTGTTGGGTCTCCGGGACTCATAATCCGTTGGTGCCGTGTTCGACTCACGGGAGGCCCACCAGACTTTTTCTAATAAAATCAAGCTCTTAGGATGTTTCTGAGAGCTTTTTTTATTTCGAAGTGACACTTTTTTACTTCAAAAACTACCCTTAGACGGATTAATGCCGGAGTCCCAAAATCCTTACCTCAAGTCAACTACACTTAAGGAAGAAAAATGGCATATATCGTAGCTCGTGGTAAGTATTGGCTCGCAGAAATTCGCAAGGCAGGGTTCAAGCCGATTTACGCTAGTTTTGACACAAAGGGCGCCGCAGTCAGCTGGGCACAACAGAAAGAGACCGCCATGACCGCAGGGTCATTTGTCGACTCGTCGTTGGCCGATCGAATGATTCTGCGGGATGCGCTGATCAAATATCGAGACACTGTGATTGCCGCAAGGGGGAACCCATCCCAGGATATATCTCGGGTGAATCGCTGGCTCAAGCACGAAATGGCGTATCGATTCATTGGCAAGTTGCGCGGTGTTGATTTCGCGAAATATCGCGATGAGCGTAGGGGCGCGGGTCGTAAGGAGAATACGATCAGGCTATTTGCACTCATAAGCCACATTTTCACGACTGCCCGACATGAGTGGGGCGCGTCATAGAGAAGGACGTCTACACCTATGTCGATGAGTTCTCGAAGATGACCGAGAAAGAATTCCTTGCTGATCTCGCGACTCAGATTCATCGAAACTCAGAAATCGCGTGCGAGAAGCACCACTGGGTGCGCAAGAGCCTGTTCTGGTCGTTTCTTTCGGCCGGCGTGTGGATTGTGGCCATTTCGATGCTCGTAAAAATCTGACCACGATGACGCTAAAAAACGCCCTTACTACAGAAATCAAATCGTCGTTCAGCGGTACTTGGCAGGTCGAGACAGCCCAGGGTGTGCCAGCACCGGAAAATCTTCGACTCAACGCCAATCACGCGAAGGACCTTGAAGTCGCAACAGTGCTTTATGCCGATATCGATGGATCTACAAACATGGTGGACAAGCGCTCGTGGTGGTTCAGCGCCGAGATCTCTATAAGGCGTATCTCCGTTGCGCTGGAGCACTTGTTCGTGAGGAAGGCGGTACCATTACCGCCTACGACGGAGACCGCATCATGGCCGTGTTCACTGGCGAGATGAAGAACACCCGTGCAGTTCGAAGTGCCATGAAAATTCACAACGCAGTTCTTGATGTAATACAGCCGCAAATCCGTGCGCGCAACGACGAGCATAGAGATTTTATATTGAAGCACAAGATCGGCATAGACACGAGCCAACTACATGCTGCACGTATTGGTGTTCGCGGGGACAATGACATTGTTTGGATTGGACGTGCCGCTAACCACGCGGCAAAGCTCACGACTGTTCCCGTTGATCCAAGTATTTGGATTACAAAGGCTGTTTATGACGTTATTGCGCATGACGTCAAGTTTTTTAACGGCGTCGATATGTGGCAAAAACGTTCATGGACGCAGATGAATGACGCAGAGGTCTACTGTACGACGTATATGTACCGGTTCCCCTGATCTGTAGTGGCCCATACTTGACCTGACAGAGGCTGACTGGTGGGAGGCAGTTTCCGCCCCATTGCGGTCCTTGCCGATTCCAGAACGCGGTCGTGCAGTGCCCGCGCTAAGCTGCGGCTCGCTGGCGCCACCAGTGAGCCATGGGCTTGCACGACTGCTTGGCTTGCTCAGCCCGGCAGCTTTGCCACAAGAACGTCAACCATTTCGATTGACGGCGGCTGGGCGAATAACTCACCCGCTTTTTCCATGAGCGCGGCTGCGACTTTGCCGGAAAGATGAGCTTGGCGCCCAGCCTCATCTGGAAACGCATCGAAGATGCCAAATGTAGACGGCCCCAGGCGGATGCCGAACCAAGCGGTAGTAGCTGGCTCTGCCTGAACGAGGGGTAGACCACTTAACAGGAAGCTCTCTACGTCCTTTTCCTTACCCGGCTTGGCTTCAAGACGAACGAACAACGCAAATTTGACCATGATTCATCTCCTTGTTAAACAACAATGGCGTCCGTTGGACGTTCGATTTTTGGATCCGGTACGTTTCGACTGAAAGCTGACCCGGCCCGCGAGACAACGACTTCGTGATGTACTTCTATGATCAGCCAGCAAAGTGTTTGCGCGAGGTAAAAGGGCAATGCTGCCGCGCAGCCGTCTTTCGGTGAAGTTCCGCATCCGGTACATACGGGAGGATTTGACTTTCTTCGGCACCAGGATGGTGAAAATACGTTTGTCCCAATGCAGGGCTAAAGCGGAGTACGCTAGCTAAATGATAGTAGCACCTACTGAGCGTTGGCAGCGCGGAAATGATAGGCGAATTTTCGCAATTCGTGACCTGTTCGAGTCACGCTGCAAAGCACAAGCGGAATACGCTATGAATACAATCACGACCAAGGACGGCACGCCCAGCTTCTTCATCGAGCGCGGCGCCGCCACCATCATGATTGGTACATTGTCTGCTGTACGTGCGCGCTGCACGTTTTTCGTGCATCATTGACGAATTTGGTGGCTCTATTTTGCGAAATGCATTAATACGCTGCCGTTGCGAAAAATGCATTGCCACAAGAGCGCGCCACGGCGCGCACCCGATCCGACGCCGCATGGCCGTCGCCGCCAGGAGACAGGCATGTCAGCAGCCGTACGAGTATTACAAGGAAAGTTCGGGCGGGTATGTCTTCTCGACATGGATCGCCCGTTGGTCACCCATGGCCATTCGCAGTGCCACGTGCTGATCAAGGTCAGCGGCGAGGACACCTCGTTCACCGTCCGCGACAAGTCTTACCCGCTGACGGACCAGACCGCGGTGCTGATCAACTCGTGGGAGCCGCACGCCTACACCCACCATGATCCGGATGCGCCGGGCACCATCATCCTGGCGCTGTACATCGAGCCGCTGTGGCTGGGCGAGATCGAAAAAGTGTTAATCTCGAGCGGCCAGCCGGGCTTCTTCCCGCAGCCATGCGTCGAAATCTCCAAACCGATCCGCAACCTGTCGAACCAGCTGGCGATGCAGATGCTGTATGGCGACCAGCTCAGCGCCCAGCAGCTGGAAATCCAGTTGTCGAATTTGATGATCGCGGTGATCGACGCGTTTTCGGAGTGGCGCAACCTGAACGACTTGCGCAAGGCCGACCTGCCGCGCATTGCCGACCCGCGCATCCGCCGCGCCATCACCTATATGCGCGCCAACGTCGGCGCCGAACTCGATATCGACAAGATGGCGTCGGAGGCGTGCCTGTCGCGCGCCCATTTCTTCAAGCTGTTCCAGCAGGACACCAGCCTGACTCCTAACCTGTACGTCAATGTGCTGCGCATGGAAAAGGCGATTATGGGCCTGACCCAAACGCGGCAGCCGCTGGTCAGCCTATCCGACAGCCTTGGCTTCAACGCGCAGAGCCACTTCACGCGTTTTTTTCAGCAGCACATGGGCGCGATGCCCAGCCAGTACCGCAAAGTAGTCGATGTTTACGACCACCACTGACGGCCCAGTTGTGTCAAAAAGCGACTGTACGGTAAATCCAAACACCCACGGGTAATAGCTTTCGCGCCACCCAGGACTATACTTTTTGCATCAGTCATGCTGCAAAAAGGGTATCAAAGTGAATCCGATTTCCCCAGTCGAAGGTTTGGCCGCCGCGGCCGATGCCGCGCCAAGCGGATACGTCGGCAAGGCGCTGCCTCGCGTCGAAGACGCCGCCCTGCTGACAGGGCGTGGCAGCTACGCCGACGACATCGGTGTCAAGCCGGGTACGCTGCACGCTGCCATCCTGCGTTCCCCGCACGGCCACGCCGAGATCGTGGCGATCGACAGCAGCGCCGCGCTGGCGCTGCCCGGTGTGCGTGCGGTGCTGACCGGCGCCGACGTCGCCGCCTGGTCGACACCGTTCGCGGTCGGCGTCAAGCAGCCGATGGAGCACTGGTCAATGGCAATCGAGCGCGCCCGCTACGTCGGCGAGCCGGTCGCGGTGGTGATGGCCGAAAGCCGCTACATCGCAGAAGATGCGCTGGAACTGATCAAGGTCGAGTACCGTCAGCTGCAGGCGGTGGTCGATCCCGAGGCCGCGCTGCAGCCGTCCGCGCCGGTGCTGCACGCGGCGGTCGGCTCGAATCTGGTCAACGAGCGCCATTTTTCGTACGGCGAGCCAGCCGCCGCCTTCGCCGATGCCGCGCGCACGGTCAGCATCAAGGTGCACTACCCGCGCAACTCCTGCACGCCAATCGAATGCTTTGCCGTCGTCGCCGAATACCTGTCGGGCGACGAGGGCTACGACGTCATGTCGAATTTCCAGGGCCCGTTCGCGCTGCAGCCGGTGATGGCGCGCTCGCTGAAGGTCGGCGGCACCCGGCTACGGCTGCGCGCGCCGCGCGACTCGGGCGGCAGCTTCGGCACCAAGCAGGCCGTGTCGACCTACATCGTGCTGCTGTGCCTCGCCTCGCGCAAGGCCGGCGCGCCGGTCAAGTGGATCGAGGACCGCCTCGAGCACCTGCAGGCGTCGGTCTCTTCGACCAACCGGGTGACCACCATCGAGGCGGCCGTCACGCCCGGGGGCGAAATCACCGCGCTGCGTTACCACCAGATCGACGACTGCGGCGCCTACCTGCGGGCGCCCGAGCCGGCCACCTTCTACCGCATGCACGGCATGCTGACCGGCGCCTACAAGGTGCGCAACCTGGAAGTGCACAACAAGGTCGTGCTGACCAATAAAACCCCGTCCGGCCTGGTGCGCGGCTTCGGCGGACCGCAAGTGTATTTCGCGCTCGAGCGCCTGATGCAGCGCATCGCGGTCGAACTAGGCCTCGACCCGCTCGACGTCATCAGCCGCAACATGATCGGCGCCGATGCTTTCCCGTACCGCGCGCCGGCCGGCTCGCTGTACGACTCGGGCAATTATCAGCTGTCGATGGCGATGGCGGTCGAACGCGGCGGCCTGGCCGAACTGAAGGCGCGCCGCGACCAGGCGCGCGCCGAAGGACGCCTGTACGGCATCGGCTACGCCGCCGTGGTCGAGCCGTCGATCTCCAACATGGGCTACATCACTACCGCGCTGACGCCGGCCGAACGCGCCAAGGCCGGCCCGAAGAACGGCGCCAACACCAGCGCCACTGTCGCCGTCGACGCGCTCGGCAGCGTCAGCGTGATGATCGATTCGGTGCCGCAGGGACAGGGCCACCGCACGGTCGTCGCGCAGGTGGTCGCCGACGTGCTGGGCCTCGAACCATCGGATGTGCTGGTGAACGCCGAACTCGATACCCAGAAGGACGGCTGGTCTATCGCCGCCGGCAATTACTCGAGCCGCTTCGCCGGCGCCGTTGCCGGCACGGTGCACCTGACCGCGATTCAAGTGCGCGCCAAGCTGGCGCAGATCGCCGCCTCGATGCTCAACGTGCCCGCCGCCGACATCGTGTTCGAAGGCCGCAAGGTGTTCTCGCGCGCCGATCCCGGCACCAAGCTGCCGTTCCACCGCGTCGCCGGTGCGGCGCACTGGTCGCCGGCCAGCCTGCCTGAAGGGATGGCGCCGGGCATTCGCGAAACCGTGTTCTGGACGCCGGTCCAGCTGCAGGCGCCCGATGACAATGACGTCATCAACAGCTCGGCCGCATACGGCTTCGTGTTCGACATCTGCGCGGTCGAAGTCGACAAGGTCACCGGCCAGGTACGCATCGACCGCTATGTCACGTCGCACGACGCCGGCCGCATCCTGAATCCGGCGCTGGCCGACGGCCAGATCCGCGGCGCCTTTGCCCAAGGCCTGGGCGCGGCGCTGATGGAGCACTTCGACTACGGCAGCGATGGCAGCTTCAAGTCCGGCACCTTCGCCGACTACCTGGTGCCGACCGCCTGCGAAGTGCCGGAGCCCGTCATCGTCCACATCGAAACGCTGTCGCCGTTCACGCCTCTGGGCGCCAAAGGCCTCGGCGAAGGCAACAACATGAGTACGCCCGTCTGCATCGCCAACGCGGTTGCCGATGCTCTGGGCGTGGCCGACCTGCGCCTGCCGCTGACGCCGTCGAAGATCCACGCGCTGCTCGGCGCCGGCGATCCGCCGCCGAGCAAGCCGCGCGCGGCGGCGCCAGTGAAAGCGCCACAAGGCGGCCACGCGCTGTCGATGTCCGGCTCGGTCGAACTGCCCGCCACGCCGGAGCAGGTGTACGCGGTGCTGCTTGACCCGGACGCGCTGGTCAAGGTCATCCCCGGCTGCCACGCACTGGAGAAAGTCGGCGAGAACCACTACCGCGCCGACGTCACCATCGGCATTGGCCTGGTCAAGGCGCGCTACGCCGCCGAGATCCGCTTGTCCGACCTCGATCCGCCGCATGGACTGGCGCTTGGCGGCAAAGGCGTCAGCTCGCTCGGCGCCGCCGAAGGCGCCGGCCGCATCCGTCTCGAAGCGGCCGGCTCGGGCACGCTGCTCAGCTACGACTACAGCGCCGCCGTCAGCGGCAAGGTCGCCGCGGTAGGCGGACGCATGCTGGAGGGCGCCGCCAAGATCGTGCTGCGCCAGCTGTTCGAACAACTGGGGCGCCAGGCCGGCGGCGGCGGCGCCGCCGCGCCGAAGCGCTCGCTGTGGCAGCGCATCCTGCATGCGCTGGGAGTGTCCAAATGAAGCCGGCCGCATTCGATTACATCCGCGCCGACAGCGCGCAAGAGACGGTGAGCCTGCTGGCCCGCCACGGCGAGGACGCCAAGATCCTGGCCGGCGGCCAGTCGCTGATGGCGATGCTGAACATTCGCCTGGCGCAGCCGGCCATGCTGGTCGATATCTCGCGCTGCCAGGACCTCGATTACGTGCGCGTCGAGAACGGCCATCTGGCTGTCGGCGCCGCGGCCACCCAGGCCAGCGTCGAAACGCGCGCCACGCTGGCGTCCGAGGTGCCGCTGCTGGCGCTGGCGCTGCCGTGGATCTCGCACTTCCAGATCCGCAACCGCGGCACCGTCTGCGGCTCGGTCGCACATGCCGACCCGAGCGCCGAGCTGCCGCTGTGCCTGACCGCGCTGCAGGGCGAAGTCGTGCTGCGCTCGCAGTCCGGCCGCCGCGTGCTGAAGGCCGACGACTTCTTCCAGGGGATGCTGATGACGGCCGTTCGCCCCGGCGAAATCGTCGAAGAAGTGCGCTTCCCGCTGCAGCAGCAGGGCGCGCGCTACGCCTTCCAGGAAGTGTCGATGCGCCACGGCGACTTCGCCATCGTCGCGCTGGCCGCGGTGGTCAGCGACAGCGCCATCGAGCTGACTGTCGGCGGCGTTGCCGACCGCCCGGCCCGGAAACGTTGGGCGCGCATCGCCGGCGATGACCTCGACACCGCGCTCAACGATTTCGCCTGGGAGCTCGAAGCCCAGAGCGACGGCCACGCCAGTGCCGAATACCGGCGCCACCTGGTGCGCCAGCTGGGCCGTCAACTGATTCAAAAGGCAGGCACATGAAACACTACGAAAAAAACATCGAGTATCCGGTGACCATCACGCTCAATGGCGTGACGCGCAGCGCGCCGGCCGAAGCGCGCATGCTGCTGTCGGACTTCCTGCGCCATAAGCTGGGCGCCACCGGCACCCACGTCGGCTGTGAGCACGGCATCTGCGGCGCCTGCACCGTACGCGTCGACGGCGTCGCCCAGCGCTCCTGCATGCAGCTGGCGGTGCAGGCGGACGGCCGCCGCGTCGACACCGTCGAAGGCCTGAACCAGGGCGCCGCCGCCGAGCTGGGCGACCTGCAGGCAGCCTTCAAACGCCATCACGCGCTGCAGTGCGGCTTTTGCACCGCCGGCATCCTGATGTCGTGCAGCCATTTCCTCGAACGCGTGCCGGCGCCCAGCGAGCAGCAGGTGCGCGACATGCTGTCGGGCCACCTGTGCCGCTGCACCGGCTACACCAATATTGTCAACGCCGTGCTCGACGTCGCAGCGCAACGCCAGGCGGCCATCATCGGGAGTACACGACATGCTTGATCTGGGCCGCAGTTTTCTCGCATCGGTAGAACGCAGTCCCGGCCAGCTGGCGCTGGTGGACGGCGACCTGCGCCTGACCTATGGTGAATGGTTCGAGCGCGTCGCCGCGGTCGCGGCTGGCCTGCAAGGGATCGGCCTGCAGCGCGGCGACCATCTGGTCACGCTGCTGCAGAACCGCTGGGAGATGGCCACGCTGCACTGGGCATGCCAGTTCGCCGGCATCATCGTCACCCCGCTCAACTGGCGCGCCAAGCCGGACGAAATCGACTACTGCGCCGGCGACGCCGACGCCCGCGCCATCGTGTTCCAGGACGTCTCGGCCGACGCAGTACGCGATTCCGCCGTCGCCCAGGGCCTGCCGCGCATCGCGGTCGGCGCCGCCGAAGGCGCCACGCTGGCGTTCGAGCACCTGCTGGCGGCGCTGCCCGCCGCGCAACTGCTGAACGCCGGCGCCGACGACTGGTCGCTGATGCTGTACACCTCCGGCACCACCGGTAAACCAAAGGGCGTGCCGCGCCGCCACCGCCACGAGCGCGCCGCCGCGCTGGCCCACGTGGCCCAGAACCAGTACGGCCGCTTTGAGCGCACCCTTGGCGTGATGCCGCTGTATCACACCATGGGCGTGCGTTCGCTGCTGGCGATGGCGCTGGTCGACGGCTGCTTCGTCTGCGTTCCCAAATTCGACCCGGTGGCGGTGCTGGCGGCGATCGAGGCCGAGCGCATCACCAACCTGTACCTGGTGCCGACGCTGTACCACGACGTCATCGCCCATCCCAACTGCGCCAGCACCGACCTGTCGTCGGTACGCAAGCTGGGGTTTGCCGGCGCCTCGATGAACGAGGCGCTGCTGAAAAAACTCGATGCGCTGTTCAAGCCCGAACTGTTCGTCAACCACTATGGCTCGTCCGAGGTGTACACCTTCAGCATCGACCCGGACGCCGTCAAGAAGCCTGGCAGTGCCGGGCGCGCCGGCATCAACCAGCGCCTGCGCGTGGTGCGCCTCGACAGCGGTAACCCGGACCTGCCGGCCGACCGCTACGAGGAAGGCGAGATCATCGCCGACCTGGCCGGCGACGAATCCTTCGAAGGCTACTGGAACCGGCCCGACGCCAACGCCAAGGCGCTGCGCGGCGGCTGGTACTTCACAGGCGACACCGGCTACCTGGACCGCGACGGCGACCTGTTCGTCTCCGGCCGCACCGACGACATGATCATCAGCGGCGGTGAAAACATCTCGCCAGTGGAGATTGAGAGCTTGCTGTCGCTGCATCCGGCGGTCGACGAAGTGGCGGTGGTGGGCCTGCCGGATGCGCGCTGGGGTCAGTGCGTCACCGCTTTCGTCAAGCGCCGCGCCGCGGTCACCGAGGCCGAACTCGATGCGCACTGTCGCACCTCGGACCTGGCGAACTTCAAGCGCCCGCGCGCCTACGTTTTTGTGGTGGAAGTACCGCGTTCCCCGGTCGGCAAACTGCTGCGTCGAAAATTAGTCGCCAACGAATACGAAGCCGAAGCACCGAAGTGATTTTTTGCAGTCTAGACAATAAAGGAGACACCATGAAAACCGTATTCGCACACAAGCTGTTGGCCGCCTCGATGTTGGCCGGTCTTGCCGCCGCTGCTTCCGCGCAGGAAGCGCCGATCCGGATCGGCGTTGTCACGCCGCTGTCGGGAACTTATTCGGCGCTGGGCCAGCAGGTCAAGTGGGGCATCGAGCTGGCGACCAAGGAAATCAACGCCGCCGGCGGCATCATGGGCCGCAAGGTCGAACTGCTGTTCGAGGACGAGGAAGCCAATCCGTCGGTCGCCGTCCCGAAAGCGGAAAAGCTGTTCCAGGTGTCGAAGGTCGACTTCCTGACCGGCACCGTCAATTCGGCCTCGACGCTGGCGGTCGGCCAGCTCGCCGAGCGTAATAACCGCCTGATCGCGACCACGGTGTCGTTCTCAGACGCGATCACTGGCGACAAGTGCTCGCCCAACGTATTCCGCGTCAACGCCAAGGCCGGCCAGCAATCGGCCGCGCTGGCCGAGTGGCTCAGCAAGTCCAAGCCAAACGCCAAACTATTCTACCTCGGCCCGGATTATGAAATGGGCCGCAGCACCGTCGCCGCGTTTAAGAGCGCGGCCGAGAAGAAGGGCGCCAAGACCGTCGGGGAGGTGTTCGCACCGCTCGAAAACAAGGACTATTCGCCATTTTTCGGCCAGGTGCGCGCCGCGCGCCCGGACGTGATGTACACCTCGGTGGCCGGCAACGACACGGTGCGCCTGTTTAACCAGATGTCCCAGTATGGCCTGCTGAAGAACATGACCGTGCTGGGCGCCTCCGGCACGCTGACGTCGCAGAACCTGGCGGCGGTCGGCAAGGCCGGCGAGGGCTTCGTCACCGGCGTCGGCTACTCGGTCGAAATCGACCTGCCGGAGAACCAGAAATTCGTCAAGGCGTTCACCGAATTCGCCAAGGCAGCGCCCGACCTGTACGGCGCCGACTCGTACGGCGTGATGTTCTTCTACAAGGCGGCGGTCGAGAAGGCCAAGAGCACCGATACAGACAAGGTCCGCACGGCGATGCGCGGACTCGAGTGGATGACCCCGCAGGGTAAGAAAATCATGCGCGCGGGCGACCACCAGGCGATCCAGGACATGTACGCGACGCAAATGACCAACGGGAAGTTCAAGATCCTGAGCAAAGTCGCCGGCGCCGCCGCGATCGGTCCCGATACCTGCACCAAGTTCTGATCGGCTGAGAGGAAATCATGGGTGGCTTTATCGACACACTGCAATTCGTGCTCGCGCCGCAGGTCGTCAATGGTCTGTCGATCGGCGTGGCCGTGATCCTGATGGCGCTCGGGCTGACGATCATCTTCGGCCTGCTCGACGTCATCAACATGGCGCACGGCGAGTTCTACGCGCTCGGCGCCTACCTGGGCGTGAGCCTTGCCGCGGCCGGCGTCAACTTCTGGCTGATGCTGCTGCTGGTGCCGCTGATCATGGCACCGATCGGCTACCTGTTCGAACGCACGCTGATCCAGCGCGTGTTCCACCACAAGGACCGCCACATCCTGACGCTGCTGCTGACGTTCGGCCTGGCGATCATCATGGAAGACCTGTTCAAGGTATTCTACGGTCCGCAGGCGCTGACCGCCGCCACTCCGATCGAGGGCGCCAGCGAAATCGCCGGCATGTTCTTCCCCAACTACCGCCTGTTCCTGATGGCGATCGGTACTGCCATTATCCTGGTCGTCTGGCTGGTGGTCTACCGCACCAGCCTGGGCGCGATGGTGCGCGCCGCCGCCTTCGACAAGAACATGGCGTCGTCGCTGGGCGTGCCGGTCTCGCACGTCTACGCCGGCACCTTCGCCTTCGGCGTCGCGTTAGCCGCCTTATCGGGCGTGCTGCTCGCCCCGGTGTACTCGGTGTTCCCGACCATGGGCAAGGACTTCATCCTGATGGCGTTCAGCGTCGTCATCGTCGGCGGCCTTGGCAGCATCAAGGGCGCGGTGATCGCGGGCCTGGTGCTGACCCAGATCCAGGCCATCGCCAGCTTGTACATTTCGCCCTCATGGACCGACCCGCTGGTGTTCGCCATCATGGTGGCGGTGCTGATGGTGCGTCCGCAAGGACTGTTCGGGAGGCTCGGTCATGCTTGATAACGTCGCTCCAATCGGCCGTAGTGCCAAACCGGCGCCAGTGCTCGGCGCGGTCGCCCGCCGCGAGCGCACCGCCCGCAACGCGGTGCGCTACTTTGCCTTCCTGTTCATCGCGCTGGCGCTGATGTTCGCCGTCGTCGCCGCCGCGCTCAAGGATGTGTTCTTTTTCCGCCTCGCTACCGAGGCGCTCATCTACGGCGGCTTCGCGATGGGCGTGGACCTGTTGCTCGGGTATGCCGGCCTGCTGTCGCTCGGCCACGCGCTGTTCTTCGGGCTCGGCGCCTACGTCTCCGGCCTGGTGCTGAAGGAATGGACTGCCTCGTTCTGGCTGGCGCTCGGCACCGTACTGGTGGCAGCGACCGTGGTCGGCAGCATCGCCGGCATCATCGCCATCCGCGCGCGCGGCGTCTACTTTGCACTGATCACCTTTGGCCTCGCCGAGGTGGCATCGAAAGTGGTGTTCAACACGCGTCAACTGGGCGGCTCGGACGGTATCATCGGCATCCCTGTGGTGCAGGCCAACTTCCTGCTGTTCACGGTCGACAGCAGCCACGCCGGCAGCTTCTTCCTGCTGGTGCTGGTGCTGATCATGGCGATGTACTTCGCACTGGAAGCGTTGCTGCAAACACCTGCCGGGCGCCTGGTGGTGGCGATCAAGGCCAACGAGCACCGCGTGCCTTTCCTTGGCTTTTCGGCGCAGCGCTACAAGCTGCTCGCCTTCATCCTGGCCGCCAACGTCACCGCCATGTCCGGCGCCCTGTATCCGATGCTGCGCGGGTTCGTCTCGCCCGAGCTGATGTTTTTCCAGGCTTCCGGCAATGCCGTCATCACCGTCATCCTCGGCGGCGTCGGCACCCTGATCGGGCCGCTGTATGGCAGCGTGATCCTGTCCGCGCTGAAATCCATTGTCGGCTCGTACACCGAACACCACCTGATCTTCATCGGCGTGCTGTTCATGATTTCGGTGATCTTCTTCCCCAAGGGCCTGATCGGCTACCTGCGCCCGCGCCTCGAAGCGTGGCTGTCGCGAAAGGAGCGTCCATGAACCACCAGATCGTGCTGTCGGTACGCGACCTGACGGTGCGCTTCGGCGCCCTGACCGCCGTGAACAACGTCAGCTTTGACGCCAGGCGGGGCCACATCACCTCGGTAATCGGACCGAACGGCGCCGGCAAGAGCACCTTGTTCAACCTGATCAGCGGCGCCATCCGCCCCAGCAGCGGCAAGGTCACTTTCAATGGCCATGACGTCACCGCGCGCGGGCCGGACCGCCTGATGAAGGCCGGCCTGGCGCGCTCGTTCCAGATCACCAACCTGTTCTTCGAACTGTCGGTGTTCGAAAACCTGCGCCTGGCCGCGCAGGCACTGGAAGCGCCGTCGCGCGCGCTGCTGCCGGTACGCCGCAGCGTCATCGCGCTCGAACGCGCCGAAGAACTGATCGCCCAGTTCGGCCTGTCGGCCAAGGCGCACGAACTGGCCGGCTACCTGTCGCACGGCGAACAACGCCGGCTCGAAATCGCGGTGGCGCTGGCCTGCCGGCCAAGCATGCTGCTGCTCGACGAACCGACCCAGGGCATGTCGCATGCCGACACCGAGGAAACCGGCGCGATGATCAAGTCGCTGGCGGGTGACCTGTCGATCCTGCTGGTCGAGCACGACGTCGGCCTGGTGATGAATCTGTCCGACCACGTCGTCGTCATGACGCAGGGCGCCAAGTTGGCCGAGGGCCTGCCGGCCGCGGTGCGGGCCAACCCGGCGGTGCAGGCCGCCTACTTTGGACAGGGGAGCCACCATGCTTGAACTCGACAACGTCCATACCCACTATGGCCTCTCCCACGTGCTGCAAGGCGTGTCGCTGACGGTCGGCGCCGGCGAAGTGGTGGTGCTGTGCGGCCGCAATGGCGTCGGCAAGACCACCGTCATGAAAACCGTCGCCGGCTGGGTCAAGCCGAGCTCCGGCATGGTCCGCTTCGACGGCGCCGACATCGGCCCGCTGGCGCCGGACCGCATTTGCCGCCTCGGCCTCGGCCTGGTGCCGGAAGACCGCCGCATCTTCCCCGGCCTGACGGTCGAGGAAAACCTCAGGCTCGGTTTCCTGCAGTGCCCGGGCCGCAGCAAGGCCGAATCGCGCGCGGTGCTCGAACAGGCCTACGAGCGCTTCCCGCGCCTGAAAGAGCGCCGGCCGCAGCTCGGCACGTCGCTGTCCGGCGGCGAACAGCAGATGCTGGCGATCGCCCGCGTGCTGGTCGGCGCGCCGCGGCTGCTGTTGATCGACGAGCCGACTGAGGGCCTGGCTCCGATCATCGTCGACGAAATTTTCGCCATCATCGCCGGCCTGCGCGATGACGGCATGCCGATCCTACTGGTCGAGCAGAATGTCCAGCGCGCGCTCGATGTCGCTGACCGCTTCTACGCGCTAGAACGCGGCCAGGTGATCCTGTCCGGCGACGCCGGATCGAGCAGCGACCGCAGCAGTCTGCAAGAAGCCATCGCAGTCTAATTTTCCCCACCCAAGAAAAAGGAAACCAACATGTCCCAACTCTCCCATCCAGCGCAAACCCTGCTCGACAAGCTCGACGGCTTCTCCGTCATCATCGACGCAGCGCGCGAACGCGCCGACATCGTGCTCGAACGGCCTCCCTTCAACATCATCTCCATGGCCCAGCGCGACCAGCTGCGCCTGGTGTTTGAATCGCTCGACGAGAACCCGGCGGTGCGCGTGATCGTGCTGCGCTCGATCGGCGAGCATTTCTCCAGCGGCGGCGACATCCGCGGCTTCCTCGACGCCACGCCGGAGCACGTGTCGAAGCTGGCGTGGAACATCGCTGCGCCGGCGCGCTGCGGCAAGCCGGTGATCGCCGCCAACCGCGGCTTTTGCTTCGGTGTCGGCTTCGAAATCTCGCTGGCGTGCGACTTCCGCATCGTCTCCGAAACGTCGCAGTACGCGCTGCCGGAGCAGAAGCTGGGCCAGATCCCTGGCTCGGGCGGTTCCGCGCGCCTGCAGAAAATGGTTGGCATCACCCGCACCAAGGATGTCGTCATGCGTTCGCGCCGCGTGCCGGGCCAGCAGGCGTACGATTGGGGCATCGCCACCATGTGCGTACCGGATGCCGAGCTGGAAAAGGCCACCGACGCCCTGGTCGATGAGCTGCGGGCGTTCTCGCCGATCGCGCAGCGCACCGCCAAGAAGCTCCTCAACGACACCGAAGACTCGACCTTGGGCATCGCCATCGAACTCGAAGGCCATTGCTACAGCCGCCTGCGGGCGTCCGACGACTTCCGCGAAGGCGTCGAGGCATTCCACCAGAAGCGCAAGCCTGATTTCAAAGGCAGCTGATCCGCGCGACATCAAGCATCAAGGTCGTCGCCGACGAGGGATCGACTGCGCCGCAATATGACTACATGCCGATCCAGGTGCGCAAGGCGCTGGCATCGGCTTCATGATCCGGGATGCTCGCACTGATCCTGAATGAAATCGAAGGATCGATACTCTCATGGAAGCAGGAGCGCCAGCAGGCGCGGTACCGCGGCTGCGCGCACTCAACCTGATCGGCGGCCATTGGCAGGCGGCCGACGCAGCGCGCGAGGGCGACAGCATCAATCCGGCCAACGGCCGCGAGATCGGCAGATTCGCCGCAGGTGAGGCTGCCGATGCGCGGCAGGCGATCGACGCGGCGCGGCGCGCGTTCGAGCGCGGCAGCTTGTCGCGTGACCCGGCGCAGCGCGCAGCACTGCTGCTGCGCTGGGCCGACCGGCTGGCAAGGCGCGGCGACCTGGCGTACTTGCTGACGCTTGAAAACGGCAAGGTGCTGGCGCAGTCGCGCCAGGAGATCGCCGCCGCGATCTCCCGCCTGCGGCACGAGGCCGGAAAGCTGCTGCAGGCGGCAGGTGCTGGCACCATCTCGGCGTCAGTATCGCAGCCTGCAGGTGTGGTTGCGATCCTGGTTCCCTGGGATGCTCCTGTGGCGCTGCTGGTGGCGTCGCTGGCGCCGGCGCTGGCTGCCGGCTGCAGTGCCGTCGTCAAGCCTGCCCGGCAATGCGCGCAGGTCATCGCGGCGGTCATCGGCGAACTGGCGGCAGTGGAAGGATTGCCCCAGGGCGTGGTGAACGTCGTGTCGGAGACGGGGCACCAGGTGGCGGGCGAACTGGTCGCCTCGCTTGGCGTTGACATCTTGTGCTTCACAGGGGGGCGCGAGACCGGCCGCAGGATGGCGCAGGCTGCCGCTCCCAGCGCCAAGCGGCTGCTGTTTGACCTGGCCGGCAAGTCGTGCAGCCTGGTGTTTTCGGACGTCGACATGCACGCCATGGCCGGGAAATTGGCGACCGCGGCGCTGATCGCCGCCGGCCAGCACTGCGCCGCACCGAGTCGCATCCTGGTGCACGCGTCCTGTTTCGACCAAGCCAAGGCGGCGCTGAAACGAGCACTGGGACAGGTCATCGTCGGGGCCGGTGACGACCTCGGCTGCGGTATGGGGCCGCTGATCGATGCATCGGCGCTCGTTGCAGTCGGCGTACGCACCGAACAGGCACTGCAGCGCTGCGGCGAAGTGGTGCTGCAGGGCCGTCGTGCGGGCGGCGAGTTGTCGGACGGCTACTTTCTGTCGCCGACGCTGGTCGTCGAACGAGATGGCGCTAACGCGTGCTCAGCCGAGGAAATTTACGGGCCATTTATCTCGATTGGCCGGTTCGAGGAAGACAATGAAGCGCTCGCCTGCGCCAATGCGATGCGCATGGCGCGCTCGGTCAGCGTCTGGACCGGCGACCCGGCAAGGGCGCAGCGGCTGGTGCGCGCGCTGCGCAACGAAGGCATCCTCATCAACCGGCATGACTGGCTGGCGGTGGATGGCGCAGCCGGTGGTGGTAGCATTGCGCCGCGCGGCACGCTGTCCGACTTCCTGGCCAGTCCGCGCCAATAGCAAAGGAGCCGACTTGCAGCAAATTGCGATCGCGCTTGATGGGCGGACCGTCACACTTGAATATGAATTGATCAGCTGCAAGCGCGCCACTGCGCCATTGATCGTATTCCTGCACGAAGGTCTCGGTTCGGCCGCGACGTGGGGGCAGTGGCCGCGCGCCTTGTGTGCCGCGACCGGCTGCCGCGGCCTGGTATTTTCGCGGTACGGTTACGGGCACTCGACGGCGCGCCCAGCATCTGGACAGGGCTGGCCGCTGG
>CALRYE020000019.1:0-62280 GCA_943372275.1 Janthinobacterium lividum | reverse complement strand
GCCGTCGGCCTGCAGGATTTCCGTGATGTTCGGCTGGGCCGGCGCCACGATGGCCTTGCCCAGCGCCAGATATTCGAACAGTTTCAACGGCGACGCATACGCTACCACCGCCGGCTGCAGGGCGATGTCGAACGCGGCCACGTACTTGGCCACGTCGTCGCGCGCGATGATGCCGGTGAACTTGACGCGCTCGGCGATGCCCAGCGCGCGCGCCTGCGCTTCCAGGTTGGCGCGCTCGGGGCCGTCGCCCACCACCAGCAGGTGGCGCAGCTGGCCGGGCTGGTCCTGGGCGATCATGGCGATTACCTTGTCCAGGCCGTGCCAGTCGCGCACGAAGCCGGTAAAGCCCAGCACCAGGCAGTGTTCCAGGCCCAGGGCGCGCTTGGCGGCGGCCACGTCCGGCACGCCGGGAAAGCGGGTGGCGTTGATGCCGTTCGGGATGACCACGATTTTTTCGCGCGGCACGTCGTAGGAGGCCACGATGTCGGCCAGCACTTCGGTCACGGGCAGCACCATGTCGGCTTTGCGCCATGCATACGCCTGCGACCAGCGCGCCAGGCCGGTCAATGCCAGGCCGTCGTACTTGGCGCGCTCTTCCAGGATGGGGGCGTTAATTTCCAGCAGCATGGGCAGTTTGTACTTGCGTGCCAGCCAGATGCCGGCCGGAAGGAACAAATTGTAGCGCTCGTACAGCACGTCCGGCTTGTGCTGGCGCACCGCCGCGGCCAGGCGGCGGTAGGCCACCAGGCTGTAGCCCAGTTCCATGATTTCATAGAACCACTTGGGCAGGTAGCGCTTGAGCAGGGCCACGGGGCCGGCGTCGGAGCCGAAGTCTTCCGTTTCGGCGCTGGGCGGGGCCACGATGACGATCTCATGGCCCTGCTCGCGCAGGGCATTGATCATTTCCTCGATGTGAACGTACTGGCCATCCTTGGAGCGGGTGCGGTGGTGGTAGAGTATCTTCACGCGGCTTGCTCCACCAGGCTGGCTTTCGACTGGTTCATGATGCCGCGGAACAGGTCGATCTGGCCCTGGGTGGTGGCGTCCCAGCTGAAGCGCTCGGCGTAGCGGCGCGTGGCGCCGTGATCCGGATAGTCGGCGCGCAGCATCGACACGGCACTGGCCAGCGCTTCCGGGGTGCGCGCATCCATCAACCGGCCCGCCTCGGGCGCGGCCACCACTTCCGGGGTGCCCCAGACATTGCTGGCGACCACGGGCGTACCGCAGGCCATCGATTCGAGCAGCACATTGGCCCAGCCTTCGCGGCTGGAGGCCAGCACCAGCGCGTCGGCGGCGTTGTAATAGGCTGACAGTTCCACCTGCGGCACGCCGCCCAGGAAGGTGACGCGGTCCTGCACCCCGATCGACTGGGCCAGGGTTTCCAGGGCGCGCTTTTCCGGCCCCGTGCCGGCGATCAGCAGGCGCACGTCGGGCAGGCGCAACAGCGCCTTGATCACCAGGTCGTGGCCCTTGCGCACGTCCAGCAATCCCACCGACAGCAAGGTGAAGTGGGTCAGGCCCAGCGCGGCGCGCGCGGCCTGGCGGTCGCCCGGCGCGAAGCGCTGCAGGTCGACGCCGTTGCGCAGCGGGGTGATGCGGTGCGGGGCCACGCCCAGCTGGACCATCTCGTCTTTCAACGCGTTGCAGACGGTGATGCAACCCTTGGCGTTGTTGGCAGCCCACAAAATCATCTTGCGCGGCAAGGCCATGCGCGGAATCAGGTTGATGTCGGTGCCGCGCGCGGTGATGGTGACGGGCTTGTTGAAGTACTTGCCCAGCATGACCGCGGCCACGCCGTCCGGATAGAAATAATGGGCGTCGATGACGTCGAAATCATAGCCCTCGTCCAGAATGCGGCCGATGGCGCCCTTGGACGCCTGCGCCATCATCATCGGCGTGCCCAGCATGCCGACCTTGGGCAACACTATATAGCGGGGGTGCACGATGGACAGGCCGTGGCGCGATTCGCGCGCCGGCACCCGGGCCAAGGCGCCATAGTGGCCGAAGCGCTCGCCCTTGAACGGGAACCAGGGCACCGGCGCCACCACGCGCGACTCGACCTGGCCGCTGGCGACCAGGTAGCGCAAGCGGGTTTCGACGAAGATGCCGTGATTGGGTTGTTCCGCGTTGGGAAACAGGGTGCTGAATGTGAGTAGCTTCATCTTGTCCGGTGGAAGGGGCGAGAACACACCGCCAGTATCGCATAATAGTGATGGTTGGCAATAAAATTAACGGTGGGAAATAATCAGGCAGGTTGTATGATGATAAAATTGAAAGTATAATTCTACAGGAGCGGCTTGATAAACGCTGCAAAATCATGCGGATAGCGGTATTGAGTTGCACCACAACAACGAAAATTATCTTGTCGTAACGTTCGTTTTGTCCTCATAATAGCATTCCATCCATTACGTCATTGTGAACTCTAAATTGTTCACTGGCCACATATTTGCCGATTTGGTAGCCTACAACTTGCCGTGTGACTGCCGATCTTAATCGCTGCCCTACTCGCTTAATCAAGAAAATCACTCTATGAAAATTACAATCATTGGCTCAGGCTACGTCGGCCTGGTCTCCGGAGCTTGTTTTGCCGACGTCGGCAATACGGTACTGTGTCTCGATGTGGACCAGCGCAAGATCGACATGCTGAATAGTGGCGGCATCCCGATCCACGAGCCGGGCCTGGACACCATGGTGGCGCGCAACATCGCCGCCGGGCGCATGACGTTCTCGACCAGCTACGACGCCGCGGTCGAGCACGCCGATGTGATCTTCCTGGCCGTGGGCACCCCGCCCGACGAAGACGGCAGCGCCGACCTGACCCACATCCTGTCGGCCGCGCGCAGCATCGGCCAGCGCATCACCAAGCCGATCGTGGTGGTGGACAAGTCGACCGTGCCGGTGGGCACCGCCGACAAGGTACGCAATGCGATCAGCGGCGAACTGGAAAAGCGCGGCGTGACGGTCGACTTCGCCGTCTGCAGCAATCCCGAATTCCTCAAGGAAGGCGCCGCCATCGACGACTTCATGAAGCCGGACCGCATCGTGGTGGGCAGCGACGACCCGCGCGCCACCAAGCTGATGCGCCAGCTGTACGGCCCGTTCAGCCGCAACCATGAAAAGCTGGTGGAAATGGATATCCGCAGCGCCGAGCTGACCAAGTACGCCGCCAACGCCATGCTGGCCACCCGCATCAGCTTCATGAACGAGCTGGCCAACCTGGCCGAAGTGCTGGGCGCGGACATCGAGGCGGTGCGCCTGGGCATGGGCATGGACCCGCGCATCGGCGCCCAGTTCCTGTACGCCGGCATGGGCTACGGCGGTTCGTGCTTCCCGAAAGACGTCAAGGCGCTGATCAAGACCGCTTCGACCCTGGACCAGACCCTGCACGTGCTGAACGCGACCGAGACGGTCAACGATAATCAGAAGAATGTGTTGTTCAACAAGCTGGTGCGTTTCTACGGCGGCGCCGCCAACCTGGAAGGCAAGACCATCGCCCTGTGGGGCCTGTCGTTCAAGCCGAACACCGACGACATGCGCGAAGCGCCTAGTCTGGTGCTGATCCGCGCGCTGTTCGCCGCCGGCGCCAAGGTGCGTGCCTACGACCCGGTGGCCAGCACCGAAGCGCGCCGCATCCTGGTGGCCGAGCACGGCGAAGACCGCCTGGGCCAGCTGCTGCAGATCACCGCCAGCGCCAAGGAAGCCGTCACCGACGCCGACGTCCTGGTGCTGGTAACGGAGTGGAAAGAATTCCGCGCGCCGGACTTCGGCAGCCTGGCGCAGACCCTGCGCAGCAAGGCCGTGTTCGATGGCCGCAACATCTACGATCCGGAAACGGTGTCGCTGGCCGGTCTGCGCTATGAAGGCATCGGCCGCACCAGCAAGGATTTCAGCGCATGAGCGAGGTCGGTCAGCCCGCCGCCGCGCGCATCCTGGTGACGGGCGCGGCCGGCTTCGTCGGCAGTTTCGTGGCCGCCCGCCTGGCGGCCATGGGGCACCAGGTGGTCGGTTGCGACAATTTCAACGACTACTATGCTCCCCAGCTCAAGCACGATCGGGTGGCGGCCCTGTTGACCCCGGCGGGTGTCACCTGCCACACGGTGGAGCTGGCCGACACGGCCGCCGTCAGCGCGCTGTTCGCGCGCGAAGCGCCCACCCACGTGGTGCACCTGGCCGCCCAGGCCGGCGTGCGCTATTCGCTGGAAAATCCCGCCGCCTACATCCAGTCCAATCTGGTCGGGTTCGGCAACATGCTGGAAGCGTGCCGCCAGCACCAGGTGCAGCACCTGCTGTACGCCAGCAGTTCCAGCGTGTACGGCCACAACGCCAAGGTGCCGTTCGCCGAAAGCGACCAGACCGAGCAGCCCGTGTCGCTGTACGCGGCCACCAAGAAGTCCAACGAGCTGATGGCCTATTCGTACAGCCACCTGTTCCAGCTGCCCACCACCGGCTTGCGCTTTTTCACCGTGTACGGCCCGTGGGGCCGGCCCGACATGGCGTATTTCAGCTTCACCGAAAAAATGCTCAAGGGTCAGCCGATTCCCGTGTTTGCCGAAGGCAAGCTCACGCGCGACTTCACCTACATCGACGACATTGTCGAAGGCGTGGTGCGGCTGCTGTTCAAGCCCACCCCGGCCAGCGCCACCCATGCCGCGCACGCCATCTTCAACATCGGTAACGACCAGCCATGCAGCGTGCTGGACTTTATCGAAACGCTGGAACAGGTCAACGGCGTGACGGCGGAAAAGAATTTCCTGCCCATGCAGGCCGGCGACGTGCCGGCCACCCATGCGGATACGCGCCGGCTGGCCGACTGGGTCGGGTTCGAACCGCAGACCCCGCTGGCGACGGGCCTGGCCAGTTTTGCGGCGTGGTACCGCGCTTATAACGGGTTGAATTAACTCCCTCCAATGAATCCATGGCGGCGCGCAGCGCCGCAACAGCACTCGACAAAGCCTACGAATCTCATGAAAATCTACCCAGTTATCCTGTCCGGCGGCGCCGGCACGCGCTTGTGGCCTTTGTCACGCGCGGTACTGCCCAAGCAGTTGCTGCCGCTGGTTACCGACAAGACCATGCTGCAGGACACCGTGCTGCGCGTGTCGGGCTGGCCCGAGCTGATGGCGCCGCTGATCGTGTGCGGCAACGAGCACCGCTTCCTGGTGGCCGAGCAGATGCGCGCCATCGGCATTGCGCCGCTGGGCATCCTGCTCGAGCCGGCCGGACGCAACACCGCACCCGCCGTGGCCGCCGCTGCCCATTTTCTCAAGGGCATCGATCCCGACGCGGTCATGCTGGTGCTGCCGGCCGATCACGTCATCAACGACAATGCCGCCTTCGCCGCAGCCGTCGAGCAGGCCGCGCGCATGGTCGAGGGCGGCTCCCTGGCCACCTTCGGCATCGTGCCGACCGGACCGGAAACCGGCTACGGCTACATCAAGCGCGGCGCCAGCGCCGGTGCGGCGGTCAGCGGCTATCAGGTCGAGCGCTTTGTCGAAAAGCCGGACCGCGACACCGCGCAAGGCTTCCTGGACGACGGCAGCTACTACTGGAACAGCGGCATGTTCCTGTTCCGCGCCGATGGTTACCTGACCGAACTGCAGGAATTCGCCCCCGCCATCGCCACCGCGTCCGAAGCGGCCATGCGTCTGGGCTACCGCGATCTGGATTTCTGCCGGCTGGATGAAGCGACATTCGCCGACTGCCCGTCCGATTCGATCGATTACGCCGTCATGGAGCGCACCCGCCATGCGGTCGTGGTGCCGGCCGACATTGGCTGGAGCGACGTCGGTTCGTGGTCGGCGCTGTGGGACGTGCTGCCGGGCGACGCGCAGGGCAATGTGCAGCGCGGCGATGTGTACCTCGATGGCGTGAGCAACACGCTGGTGCGTGCCGAGAGCCGCATCGTGGCCGTGGTCGGCGTGTCCGACCTGATCGTGGTGGAAACCAACGACGCCGTGCTGGTGGTGCACAAGGACCAGGTGCAGCGCGTCAAGCAGATCGTCGACCACCTGAAGTCGACCGAGCGCACCGAGCACCTGCACCACACCAAGGTGTACCGTCCGTGGGGTTACTATGAAGGCATCGACGCGGGCGACCGCTTCCAGGTCAAGCGCATCACCGTCAAGCCGGGCGGCAAGCTGTCGCTGCAGATGCACCATCACCGCGCCGAGCACTGGGTCGTGGTGTCGGGCACGGCCAGCGTGACGTGCGGCGAGAAGGTCAGCCTGCTGTCCGAGAACGAGTCGACCTATATCCCGATCGGCATGAACCACCGTCTGGAAAACCCGGGCAAGGTGCCGCTGCACATCATCGAAGTGCAGTCGGGCAGCTATCTGGGCGAGGACGACATTGTGCGTTTCGAGGATATTTATAAACGCGCCTGATCAGCGACGTGCCCGCGCCTTGCCAAGCTGGTCGCGGCAGTGGCATCGGGCCGATGTGGTTGAAGGGCCCGGCACTTTGTCAGCGTTTTGAAACTTGCGCTGGATATAATCGACCCATGTCGTACTTTCACGGCTAGACCGCTACCTCTTTGGACTCTGTATGCAAACTCCACGTGTTTTAATCAGCATCCTGAACTGGAACAAGGCAGCCGAGACCTTGCACTGCCTCGACTCGCTGCGCACCCTGGTGCGCGACGGGATGGACGTCGACATTCTCGTCATCGACAACGGGTCGCGGCAGTCGGAGTACGAGGCATTGCGTGACGGGGTCGCGCCGGGCAGCGCCGAAGTGGTGCGGGTCGAACACAACCTCGGGTTTACCGGCGGGCACAACGTCTCGCTGGCGCGCGCATTGAAAGAGAACTACGACTACATCTGGTTGCTCAATAACGACTCCACGGCGCAAGCCGATACGCTGATCAAGCTGGTCACCGCCATTGCGGCGGACCCGCGTTGCGGCGCGGTGTCGCCATTGATTATCCCGGACGACGACTCGCCGGCGCGCCACGCGTGGGGCTTTACGCACGATTGGCGCGCGCGCAGCAATCCGCGCGTGGACAGCGCCGCCGCCTCCAAAGCATTGCATGAAAACGATCCGCTGGGGGTATGCCTGGCGGGAACGGCGATTGTCTTCCGCCTGCAGGCGATACGCGAAGTGGGCTTGCTGGACGACCGCCTGTTTGCCTATTACGACGACAACGATATCGGCGTGCGCCTGGCCCGCGCCGGCTGGACCAGCAAGGTGGTGTTCGATGCCAATGCCACCCACGGCGTACGCCAGCATGCCGAGCAACCCCTGTATTACTTCTACCTGATGTACCGCAACGAACTCATCTTCTGGCACACGCACATGCCCAAGGAATTGCGCAAGCACTTGTGGCTGAAGCTGGTCAACCAAAGCATGTTCAACGTCAATCGCATGCGCCACAATGGCATGCACAAGCAAGCCGACACGGCTTTACTGGGCATTGCCGATTTCATGGCCGGCCGCGGCGGCGCCCCCGATCTCACGCGCAAGGCACCGCTGCCGGTCAGACTCATGTGCAAGTTGTTGAACTACTCGCACGCGAAACAGTTAAAACAAATGAGCGCGCGCACTGCGTAAGTGCGGGGATGCCGCGCTTCTCCCCGGATGCCCTCGGGCGGGCCGGGGAATGGCCGGATAGCTGTATTAAGATGTAATACGTCACTTAACCCTTTATGAGGCTGTCCTGTCCGCCTCGGGCATAGCCTGATTGTCTAGCAAGGAACACCATGATTTTAGTCACCGGCGGCGCCGGCTTCATCGGTTCAAATTTCGTCCTCGACTTGCTGGCCGGCAGCACCGAGGCAGTTGTCAATGTCGACAAGCTGACCTATGCCGGCAATATGAACAATCTCGCGTCCCTCAAGGGCGACGCGCGCCATATCTTCGCTCATGGCGACATCTGCGACGGCGCCTGGGTGCTGGAGCTGCTCACCACGCACCGCCCGCGCGCCATCGTCCACTTTGCCGCCGAAAGCCACGTGGACCGCTCGATCCTCGGCCCGGGCGAATTCATCAACACCAACATCAACGGCACCTTCGCGCTGCTGGAAGCGGCGCGCGCGTACTGGAGCACGCTGGACGGGGCCGACAAGGCGGCGTTCCGCTTCCTGCACGTGTCCACCGATGAAGTCTACGGCACCCTGGGTCCCGACGATGCGCCGTTCACCGAGACCACCGCCTACGCGCCCAACAGCCCGTACTCGGCCTCCAAGGCGGCCTCGGACCACCTGGTGCGCGCCTACCACCACACCTACGGCATGCCGACCGTGACCACCAATTGCTCGAACAATTACGGGCCGTTCCATTTCCCGGAAAAGCTGATCCCGCTGGTGATCGCCAACGCCCTCGGCGGCAAGCCCTTGCCCATCTACGGCGACGGCATGCAGGTGCGCGACTGGCTGTATGTGAGCGACCACTGCGCCGCCATCCGCCGGGTGCTGCAGGATGGCCGTGCGGGCGAGGTGTACAACGTGGGCGGCTGGAACGAGAAAGCCAACATCGAGGTGGTACACACCCTGTGCGACATCCTCGACAAGGAAGCGCCGCGGGCCGACGGCAAGAGCTACCGCGAGCAGCTCACGTTCGTCAAGGACCGTCCGGGCCACGACCGCCGCTATGCGGTCGACGCGCGCAAGCTGGAAAGCGAACTGGGCTGGAAGCCCGCCGAAACCTTCGAGACCGGCATCCTGAAAACGGTGCGCTGGTACCTGGCCAACCAGGCCTGGGTGGCCGACGTGCAGTCGGGCGCCTACCTGAACTGGGTCAATCAAAACTACGACAAGCGCGAGGCATAAATGGTCATCAAGTCGGCGGCGGCCTCACGCAAGGGCATCATCCTGGCCGGCGGCTCCGGCACGCGGCTCTATCCGGTGACGATGAGCGTATCGAAGCAGCTGTTGCCGGTCTACGACAAGCCGATGATTTACTATCCGCTGACCACGCTGATGCTGGCAGGAATCCGCGAGATCCTGATCATCTCCACCCCGCAGGACACGCCCCGTTTCCGCGAGTTGCTGGGCGACGGCAGCCAGTGGGGCATTTCGCTCAGCTACGCGGTGCAGCCGACGCCGGACGGGCTGGCGCAGGCGTTCATCATCGGGCGCGATTTCGTCGGCGACGATCCGTCGGCGCTGATCCTGGGCGACAACATTTACTACGGCCACGGCCTGGACGAAAAACTCAACGCGGCCAACGCGGCCACCGATGGCGCGACCGTGTTCGCCTATCACGTGCTGGACCCGGAACGCTACGGCGTGGTGGAATTCAACGCCGACCAGCAGGCTGTGTCGATCGAGGAAAAGCCGCTGCAGCCGAAATCGAACTACGCCGTCACCGGCCTGTATTTTTACGACCGCCATGTGTGCGACATCGCCGCCTCGATCAAGCCGTCGCCGCGGGGCGAACTGGAAATCACCGACGTCAACCGGGCCTACCTGGATGCCGGTACCCTGTCGGTCCAGGTGATGGGCCGCGGCATGGCGTGGCTCGACACGGGCACCCACGATTCCCTGCTCGACGCCTCGCAGTTCATCTCGACCATCGAGAAACGCCAGGGTTTGAAGGTCGCCGTGCCGGAAGAAATCGCCTACCGCAAAGGCTACATCGACGCTGCCGCGCTGGAAAAACTGGCCGCGGTCCTGAAGAAAAACGCCTACGGGCAGTATCTGCTGCAAATTTTGAACGATAAGGTATTCTGATGAAAGTCACGCCCACTGCCATTCCGGAAGTATTGCTGATCGACCCGCAGGTGTTCGGCGACGACCGGGGCTTCTTCTTCGAAAGCTTCAACGAGCGCAAGTTCGCCGAGCTGACCGGCGTAGCCGCCAAGTTCGTGCAGGACAACCACTCCAAGTCGGCCCGCAACGTGCTGCGCGGCTTGCACTACCAGATCAAGCAGCCGCAGGGCAAGCTGGTGCGCGTGATCGCCGGCGCCATCTTCGACGTGGTGGTCGACATGCGCCGCTCGTCGCCGTTCTTCGGCCGCTGGGTGGGCGAGGAACTGTCGGCCGAGAACGGCCGCCAGATCTGGGTGCCGCCCGGCTTCGCCCACGGCTTCGTGGTCATCAGCGAGACCGCCGAGTGCCTCTACAAGACCACCGATTACTGGGCGCCGGAGTATGAACGCAGCCTGATCTGGAACGATCCGGAGCTGGCCATCGACTGGCCGCTGACGGGCGAGCCTATGCTTTCGGGCAAGGACAGCCTGGGCGTGACCCTGGCCAACGCGGAATCGTTCGCATGAAAATCCTGCTCACCGGCGCCAACGGCCAGGTCGGCTACGAACTCGAGCGCAGCCTGCAAGGGCTGGGCGAGGTGGTCGCGCCGCGCCGCGGCGAGCTGGACCTGTCGGACCTGGACCAGGTGCGCGCCGTGGTGCGCGCCGTGCGTCCCCAGCTGATCGTCAATCCGGCCGCCTACACGGCGGTGGACCTGGCCGAGACCGAGCGCGAGCTGGCCCGGCGCATCAACGTCGACGCGCCCGCGCTGCTGGCGCAGGAGGGCAAGCTGCTGGGCGCGGCCATGGTGCATTACTCGACCGATTATGTGTTTGACGGCAGCAAGGCCACGCCGTATGTCGAGACCGACACACCCAACCCGCTGAACGTGTACGGCCAGACCAAGCTGGACGGCGAGCGGGCGATTGCCGACAGCGGGATCGACCATCTGATCCTGCGCACCAGCTGGGTGTACGGCACGCGCGGCAAGAACTTTCTGCTGACCATGCTGCGCCTTGGCGCCGAGCGCGACGAATTGCGCGTGGTGGGAGACCAGCACGGCGCGCCCACCTGGAGCCGCACGATTGCCGATACCACGGCGCTGATCCTGGCGCAGGCGCGGGTGGGCGGCGCGCCGTGGTGGCAGACCAACAGCGGCATCTATCATCTGTCCAGCCAGGGCGCCACCACCTGGTGCGGCTTTACCGAAGCGATCCTGGCCGAAGCGGGCCTGGCGTGCCGCGTCACGCCGATTGCCAGCAGCGAGTATCCGGTGGCGGCGACCCGGCCCATGAATTCGCTGATGAGCAGCGACAAACTGATGGCGCGCTTCGCCGCGCTGCCGGACTGGCGGCAAGCACTGACGCTGAGCCTGCGCAAGTAAGGACCGGTGAGCACCATGTTGAACTACCTCAGCCGCCAGTTCGAACTGTCCCGGGGAGATGGGCACAATATGCGCGCCATGGAAGGCATGCGCGGCTTTGCCGTGTTCCTGGTGTTCCTGGTGCACTACGCCACCCTGATCGCGCCCTGGCTGCCGCGCGGCTCCGCCGTGGCGGCCGTGGCCGATGCGGTGCATACGGTGGGCAACGCCGGCGTCGACCTGTTTTTCGTGCTCAGCGGCTACCTGATTTACGGCTCGCTGATCAAGCGCGAGCAATCGTTCATGCCGTACATGTGGCGCCGTATCGTGCGCATCTACCCGGCCTTTCTGGCCGTGTTCGCGCTGTATCTGGCGTTGTCGCTGGCCATGCCGTCGGAGAGCAAGATCCCGGCCGGCTGGGGACCCGCACTGCTGTATTGCCTGCAAAACCTGCTGCTGCTGCCGGGGGTATTTCCGATCACGCCCATCATCACGGTGGCCTGGTCGCTCAGCTACGAAGTGTTCTTTTACATTTGCGTGCCGATCGGTATCGCCGTGCTGAATCTGCGGCAACGCAGCGGCGCCTGGCGCACCGGCCTGTTCGTCGCGCTGGCGCTGCTGTTGCTGGTGTGGTGCGCGCTGGCGGGCGGCCATGTCCGGATGGTGATGTTCTTGGGCGGCATGGTGTTGTGGGAGGGGCTGGCCCGGGTATCGAGCAAGGCGCCTGGCGGCGCCAGCGCTGGCATTGCGCTGGTACTGGCGCTCGCCGTGGCATTGCTGCCGCTGCGGGGCGAAGCGGGCTATGCCGTGAAGGTGGCGCTGCAGTGCGTGTGCTTTGTGTGGATGTGCTACGCCTGCTTTTGCAACCAGCAGGCGGGGCTGACGCGCGCGTTCAAGTGGACGCCGATGCGCTGGCTGGGCAACATGAGCTACTCGTACTATCTGCTGCACGGCCTGGGCCTGAAGGCCTGCTTCATGCTGCTGCACGCGGTGTATCCCGTCACTGCGAATCCGACCGCCTTGCTGCTGGCGTTTTTGCCGTTTGCCTTTGCCGTGACGCTGGTGCCGTCGGCGCTGCTGTTCCTGCTGATCGAGCGGCCCCTGTCGCTCAGCCGCGCCACTCCGGCGCAGCCCGCTGTCCCCGCGCAGGCGGGTGGAGCAGAACGCGATGCGCCTTCTTACCACCAACTTTGAAGCCGTCGTCCTCGCGGAAGCGAGCATCCATGCTGAGTATGCAGCACTCGGACGCTGGCTCAGCATGGGTCCCCGCTTTCGCGGGGATGACGGTTTTCAGGATGGTGGTATGACGCGACGGTGCCCTTCGCGCCACCCTCCCGCGCTAGGATTCAGCCGTTGGCGCTGACCCGCAAGAACGTCTCGAACATCAGCATCGACCACAGCGGCGCGCTGTAATCCTTGGTGCCCGCTTCGTGCGAGTCGACCATGTGGCGCAGGAAGCGCTCGTTGAACATGCCCGTGTCGAGCAGCATCGGCGAGAGCACGGCGGCGCGCATCTTCTCGCGCAGCGGCCCGCGCAGCCAGGCCCCCACCGGCGTGGAAAAACCCTTCTTGCTGCGGTACAGAATGTCGTTGGACAGGTACGGCTCCAGCGACTTCTTGAACACATACTTGCCTTCGCCACCGTTCAGTTTCAGTTCCGGGTCCAGGGTCGATGCCCATTCCACGAAGGTGTGGTCCAACAGCGGCACGCGCACTTCCAGCGAGTGGGCCATGCTGGCGCGGTCGACCTTGGTCAAGATGTCGCCCGGCAGCCAGGTTTTAAAGTCCAGGTACTGGATCATCGACAGCGGATCGTCCGTGGGCGAATTGGCCGCGTGGTCCTTGAACACTTCGATGGCGCCGTAACCCTGCAGGTCGCTGCGGAACTTGTCGCTGAACAGCTGCGCACGCACCCGGTCCGGCATGATGGCCACGCCGTGGAAATAGCCTTCCACGGTGTCGCGCGCCAGCGCTTCGAAGGTCGTCTTGGCGCGGAACATCTGCGGCGCCCAGTCGGCCTTGGGATACAGTTTGCCCAGCGTGCCGAACACGGGCCGGCGCAGGCCCAGCGGAATCTTGTCGCGCACGCTTTGCTCGGCCATCGCATAACGGTAGCGGCGGTAGCCGGCGAAGCTTTCATCGCCGCCGTCGCCCGACAGCGCCACCGTCACGCGCTGGCGCGCCAGCTGGCACACGCGGTAGGTCGGAATGGCGGAATTGTCGGCGAACGGCTCGTCGTACAGGCGCCCCAGCGTGTCGAGCAAGCCGTAGTCGTCCTTGCTGACGATCTGCGAGTGGTGGGTGGTCTTGTACTGCTGCGCCACCTGGTTGGCCCACTGCGATTCGTCAAAATCGGGGTCGTCGAAGCCGATCGAGCAGGTGTTGACCGCTTCATTATTCTGCTGCGCCATCATGGCCACCACGGCGCTGGAATCGACCCCGCCCGACAAAAACGCGCCCAGCGGCACTTCGGCCACCATCTGGCTCTGCACGCAGTCGCGCAGGCGCTCGATCAGTTCGCGCTCGACGTCGGCCGACGACTGCGCCGGGGCGCGCTTGAAGCTGACATCCCAGTAGCGCTTGGGCACGACGGCTTTGTCGCCCACTTTCAGGGTGATGCTGTAGCCAGGGCTGAGCTTGTAGGCATTGTGGAAAATTGTCTTCGGCTCGGGCACGTAGCCGAACGCGAAATAGTCTTCCACGGCGCGCACGTTCAGTTTGCGCGACAGTTCCGGGAAGGTCATGATCGATTTGAGTTCCGAGCCGAACACGAACAGGCCGTTGGGCAGCAGCGAATAGAACATGGGTTTGACGCCCACGTGGTCGCGCGCCAGGAACATGGTCTGCTTGTTGCGGTCCCAGATGCCGAAGGCGAACATGCCGCGCAGGCGGTGCACGCACTGCTCGCCCCAGGCCTGGTAGGCGTGCATCACCACTTCGGTGTCGCTTTTGGTGCGGAATGCGAAGCCCAGGGCTTTAAGTTCCACCGTCAGTTCGCGGTAGTTGTAGATTTCGCCGTTGAACACCAGCACCATGTTGCGCTCGGCGTTGACCAGTGGCTGCTGGCCCGTGGCCAGGTCGATCACCGACAGGCGGCGGTGGCCCATGCCCAGCGCCGTTTCCGTGTACAGCTCGCCTTCGTCGGGGCCGCGGTGGAACTGGCTCTCGTTCATGCGGCCCAGGGCCTGGCGGTCGATTTCCCGGTTACCATGGGTATCAAAAATGCCGACGATTCCGCACATGAGTAAAGTTCCTGAATTAAGTTGAATTGCTGTGTCAGTGGTGCCGTCTTGCGAGCTGCGCTGTTGTTCCGTACTAGGTGCTGTGCAGCGTGCTGCGCGGGCGCAATTTCTGGCGGCACAGGCTGTCGTACAAGCCCGTATAGGCGCCCAGCATGGCCGTCATGCTGTAGTGCTGTTCGATGCGCGCACGCGCCGCCGCACCATGCTGGCGCCCCAAGTCCTGATCTTGCACGTAGCGTGCCAGCGCCGCGGCCAGGGCCGCGCTGTCGGTCGGCACCACCAGGGTGCCGTGCACGCCGTTGTCGATCACTTCCGGAATGCCGCCCACGTCGGCCGCCACCACCGGCAGCGCGCACGCCATGGCTTCCAGCAGCGACACCGGCGTGCCTTCGGCCAGCGAGGGCAGGGTGAAGATGTCGAAGCTGTGCAGCAGGTCGGCCACGTCGCCGCGCGCGCCGGGCAGCCAGACCACGTCGTTCAGGCCGGCCGCGGCCACCTGCGCTTTGAGTTGCGGCAGCAGCGGACCGTCGCCCAGGATCGACAGGCGCAGGCGCTCGCGTTGCTCGGGGACCAGCTTGCGCAACTGAATGAATGCCTCCACCAGCCCGCGGTGGTTCTTGATGTCCTGGATGCGGGCCACGGTGCCGATGACGATGTCGTTGGCGTTCCATGGCGAGGCGGTGGCGTGGCCCGGCTTGGGGGCGAAGCGCTCGGTGTCGACGCCATTCTTGATCAGCAGCGACTTGGCCGGCGCGATGCCGACCACCTTGCCCAGCCAGCCGTGCAGGTCGTCCGACACGGGCACGTAGCGGTCGATGAACGGGGCCAGCTGGCGGCGCAGGAAGTTATGCTTCTTGTTCAAGCCTTGCGGGTCGGCCGCGTCGCGCCCGTGCTCGGCGTGGATGCGTACCGGCACGCCGGCCATGGCCGCCGTGAAGCAGTATTCCATCGCCGCCAGGTTATAGGTGTGCAGGATCGACGGACGGAGTTTCCGCATCAGTTTCCAGAAGTCGACGTGGGTCTGCAGACCATTGCCCGGTGGCTTGTGCAGCGCGAACAGTTCCACGCCGGGCTGGGTGATCTTGTTGGCAAAGTCCGTATAGCGGGTCAGGCACACCAGCGCATGGCGGTATTTGTCGGCCGGCATGCGGTTGATGCACTCGACCAGCAGCGTTTCCAGGCCGCCCACGTCGAGCGCATAGGTCAGGTGTACCACCAAAGGCCGATCGCTCAACGCGCACCCCCGCTACGGGTGTTGGCGAGCGCCGCTTCGATGGCGCCGTTGTGGCTGGCCACGAAGCTGCGCAGGGCCGCGCGCGCCTGGTCCGGATCGTCGGTGAAGGGCGCCGCCAGCAGGATGGCCGCGCCGTCGTCGCCGCGCAGGAACAGGCGTGCTTTGGCCTGCATCAGCTTGCCTTTCAGATTGCTGGCCGTGGTCTGGCCGTCGATCCAGTTCCATTGCCATACCAGCAGCTTGCCGGCGGGACCCTGCACACGCGTCTCGCGCAGATCCAGCACGCGCGCACCCAGTGTCTCCAGGCGGCCGGTCTGGCCAATCACGTGGTAGTCGTCATTGCTTTCCTCGACCACGACGTTGCTGGAACTGACCAGCGCCTTGGCGTTGGTCTGGTTGCGGTAGTAGAGCAGCGTCAGCGACACGGGACTTGTCGCGGCCTGATACACGGCGTTAAAGGTGGCGTCGGGCGGCAGGTACTTGGGAGTCCAGCCGGAGAACGACGGCGCGGCCGGCAGGCTCACGGCGACGCTGCTCAGCACCACGGGCGCGCTGTTGTGGTTGGCGCGGTCGCTCATCAGGGCGGCAGCGGGCCACACGGCGCACAGCGCCAGGCTAGCCGCCACCACGGCGCCGATCGGCCGGCCCGTGCTGATTGCGGCAGTGGCATTGCCTGCGACCGGCTCCGGCAGATGGTCGTCGCGCCAATAGCTGCCGACCCAAAACATGCCGAACATCACCAGGCCGAAGAACAGCCAGCCGTACACCAGGTGATCGACGCCGGTGGCCAGTTCCATGTTGCTGGTGTGGCCGATCATCACGATCATGTAGGCGCGCAGCCAGTTGGCCACGATCGGCACGACGATCGACATGATGACGAACACCACCCGGCGCGTGGTCGAGCGGTACGTCAGGTAAGCGTACAGGCAGCCGATGGTGACGGAGGAAATCAGGTAGCGCACGCCGCTGCAGGCGGTCACGACCGACCAGCTACCGGTGGGAATTTCAAAGCGGGTGCCGTTGCGCAGCACGGGAATGCCCGTCATCTGCAGCGCCCACACGGTGAAGTCGGCCGTGTATTCGATCAGCGGCTCGATGAAGATGTCGCCGAACGGCACGGCGAACAGCAGGAACAGCAGCGGAAAGGCCAGCGAGAACGCCAGGCGCCGCCCCAGCACGGCCAGCCCCACGATGGGGAACATGGCCGCGAAGGCGTACTGCATGACGAACTGCACGCCGCCCAGGTAGCCGGCCAGCCAGGCCAGTCCGGCGCCGGTCAGCAGGATCAGCGCGGGCCAGTATGGTTCGGGCGGGTACAGCGTGAAATTGGCGCGGCTGCGCCACACCAGCCAGGCGCTGATCGGCACGATGATGTAGCCGTGGGCGAAGGTTTCGGAACTGTTCCAGATGGCCACGATGGAGGCGGCCGTGCCGAAGTACAGCGCCAGCGGCGCCAGCATGGCCAGCGCGATGAGCACGATGGTCTGGGTCGGAAGACGCGCGGGCGCGTTCCGAGCTGGCAGCGGGTTTGCGCCAGCGGTGTTGATGGCGGTGTCGGTCAGCATTCCAGCATCTCCTCGATGCGCGCCAGTTTGCTCGGCCAGCTGTACTGGCGCTGCACGTTGGCGCGCGCGGCCGCGCCAACGGCGCTGTTGGGGGTGGTCAGTTGGGCGTTGACGGCGGCCACAAAGGCCGCTGCGTCTTCAGCCAGCAGCAGTTCGGTGCCGGCGGCGGCGTCGATGCCTTCCAGCGCCTGGCTGGACACCACCACGGGGCGGCCCATGGCCATCGCTTCGAGCACCTTGTTCTGGATGCCGCGGGCAATGCGCAGGGGCGCCACCGCCACTTCGGCGTGGGCGATGTACGGGCGCACGTCGGGCACGGTGCCGGTGACGACGATGCCGGCCTGCTGGCCCAGCGCCAGCACGGCCGGCGACGGGCGCGCGCCGACGATATAAAAGCGCAGCGCCGGCGTGGCCGCCAGCAGCTGCGGGAACACTTCGGTGGCGAACCACTGCACCGCGTCGATGTTGGGCCAGTAATCCATGGCGCCGGTAAACACCACGGCCCGTTCGGCGGCGCCGTAGGGCGAGTCGTAATGGCGCTCGGGCGAAAAATAATCGGTGTCGACACCATTGTTGAAGTAGCCGATGCGCGCATCGCTCTCGGGCGCGAGCGAGCGGAACAGGTCCGCTTCGGGGGCCGAGACGAACAGCGAGGCATTGCACTCGCGCGCCACCTTGCGCTCGTAGGCCAGCAATTGCCTGGCTTCGTGGCGGTACAGCGTGCTCATCGGGAAGGATTTCTTCTCGGCGTACTGGCGCCACTTGTCCGAATCCACATCGACGAAGTCGACCACGCGGCGCGCGGCGGGGTAGGCCTCGGCGTATTGCGCCATGGCCGACGAAAACACCAGGATGCGCTCAATCTTGTGCTCGCGCACGGTGCGCTCGACCCAGGCTTGCATGGCGCTGTCGCGGTAGTAGTCCAACGACAGCGAACGGTTGCCCAGCAGCGCGCCCAGGCTGCGCACGCGCGCCAGCAAGGGGTTGAGTTTGCCGAAGTGGCTGGTCGCGCACAGCTTCTGCACGGTGGGCAGATGCTGCCAGTCGTCCGGGTCGTCCACGAACGTGCCCAGATGGACCTGGTAGTGCTGGGCCAGGTGCTTGAGCAGGTGGTACGAGCGGATCTTGTCGCCCTTATTGGGCGGAAACGGGATGCGGTGAACCAGCAGGAGCAGATTGTGCACGGCGATCAGCCCAGGCTCTTGACGACGTGGGGGCCGAGCACATTGGCCAGACCGATCGGCAGCTTTTTCCAGATCTTGATGAACAGCTGGTACTTGGGATTGAGCGGGTTGTTGTCGGGCAGCTCGGTCGACTTGTACAGCTTGTATTCGTAGGCCAGCGGCGTGGGCGAAAAGCCCCAGTTCTTCTTGAAGTCGAACGCGCCCGTGCCCAGTTTGCTGCGGCCGAAGTCGAAGATCTTCACGCCGCGCGCCGCGGACGCCTGCATCAGGTTCCAGTACATGTAGTCGTTGCCGGCCACTTCGCGCGCGGCCGGCATGCCGCCGCCGTAGTAGGGCAGCACTTCGTCGCGCCAGTAAAAGCTCATCACGCCGGCGATCAGGGTGCCGTCCTTGACGATGATGCGGATTTCACACTCCTCGCCGAAGACTTCCTTGATGGTCTTGAAGTAGCCCTTGGGGAACACGGGCGTGCCCAGCCGGTGCACGCTGGTGGAGTAGGCCGTAAAGAAGCGCTCGACATCCTGGTCGATCTCGGCCGTCAGGCCCAGCTTGATGCCCTTGCGCACCATGGCGCGCTGCTTGCGCGGGATGGCGTTCATGTTTTCTTCGTCGTCGGCCGAGATCTCCTTGCGGAACGTGACGTACAGCTCCTTCTGGTACCACGAAGCGTCGCCCGCATGGGCCGGCAGCAGGTTGCGGTATTCCAGGTGGCCCACGTTCAGTTCGCGCGCGACTTTGTCGGCGGCCGCGTCCAGCAAGGGACGGGCGCGCTCGTCGATGGCGGCCACGCCGCCCAGCACGCAGAACGGCAGCGAGCCGAGCGAGTGGCCGAACAGGCGGCTCTTGATTTCGGCCAGCGGCAGCACGCCGACGATCGAGCCGTTCACTTCGGCGTAATAGAACCAGGTCTTGTGGCCGTAGGTGCGCTCGATGATGGTCTGCCAGCCGGCGCGGTGGAAGAAGGTCGCTTCGGGGCAGGCCGCCACGAACGCATCCCAGCGCGCGTAATCCTTCGGCTGCAGCAGGTGCAGGGTGGGGGCGGGGCTGGAGGCCGCGCTGGCGCTGCCGTGCTGAGGAACTGCGTCGATGGTCGAACTCATGGATTACCTAAAAAAATGGTTGCCGCGTGGGGCGGCAAGGTTGGGCACCTCGCGATGTTGCTGGCGCGGCGGTGCGGCATTCGTCGAACGCCCCCCGGCGCGTTGGCCGGCCGGGGACGGCGCTGCTGATTACTTCGGCAGGAACAGATTGTCCATGCGGTCCCAGGAGAAGTCGCGCGTCAATTGACGAATGCGGCCCTCCATGCGATCCAGATTGACGTAGTGGCGGAAGCGCGTTTTCATGCCGGCGCCTTCAGGACGCGGCTGGCCCGGATCGAGTTCCCACGGGTGGAAATAAAAGATCGCCGACTGCAGGTCGACGCTGTTCACGCGCCGCATCATCCAGCGCGACAGCGCGTACGGCAGCAGGCGGAAGTAGCCGCCGCCGCCGGCCGGCAGGTTGCGGCCCATCAGCTGGACGGTCGTGATCGGCACTTCCAGCAGCCCGTCCGGGCCGTGCGGGTAGAACGGCACCCGCGGCGCGTCCGGCATGCCGTAGTGGTCGTGGGCGATCGGGTAGATCGACGAGCTGTACTTGTAGCCGGCCTTGTGCAGCGCTTCCAGCGCCCACAGGTTGGCGTGGCCGATGGAAAAGCTGGGCGCGCGGTAGCCCAGCACGGCGCTGCCGCCGATGTCTTCCAAGAGGCTCTTGCTGGTGATGATGTCGGTGGAGAACTCGGCCAGGTCCTGGTCGGACGCGCGCAGGTGGCCGTAGCCATGGCTGGCCAGCTCGTGGCCGCCGGCGACGATGCGCTTGACCATGGCCGGGTAGCGCTCGGCGATCCAGCCCAGCGTGAAGAAGGTGGCCTTGACGTTGCCGTCGGCCAGGATCGCCAGGATGCGCTCGATGTTCGCTTCGACGCGGCACTCGCGGGTCGGCCAGCTTGCCCGGTCGATATGGGGCGCGAACGCCGACACCTGGAAGTAGTCTTCCACGTCGATGGTCATGGCGTTCTTGATCGGCGTGCCGGGCGCGGGGCGCTGGGCGGGTGGGGCGAGCATCATCATGGCGTTGTTCTTTTTCGTAAGGTTGTCGAAGGAACGACCTGTTGTCGGGGACGACTAATCGTTGTTGCTGTTCAGCGGCGCGGTGGCGCCGGCCGGGGCGGCGACGATCTTCTTCAGAATGCTCAGCACCGAGACCACCGATTTTTCCAGGCGCATCATGCGCTCGTCCAGGTAGGCGTGGCTGGCCGGCGAGGCCGCGTCGATTTCGGCCTGCGCCAGCGCCGCTTCCTGCTCAGGCGGCAGTTCGAATTCTTCGGCGATGTCGCGGATCACTTCGCGCACATCGGCTTCCGTGAAAGCGTGCATCTCTTCCAGAAAGCCCATCAGCAGCAGGCGGTCGCACAGGGTGTTGACCTTGCGCGGAATGCCGCCGGCATGCTCGTGGATGGCGGCGTAGGCGGCCGGCTCGAACGACGGGTCGCCCTTCCAGCCCACCGTGTGCAGGCGGTGCTCGATGTAGGCCTGGGTTTCGGCCGCATCCATGGGGCCCAGGTGATAGCTGGCGATGACGCGCTGGCGCAGCTGCTGCATGCCGGCGCCGTGCAGGGTGCCGCGGAATTCCGGCTGGCCGATCAGGAACGTTTGCAGCAGGCACTTGTCGTCGGTCTGGAAGTTCGACAGCATGCGCAGTTCTTCCACCGTGCGCGCGGTCAGGTTCTGGGCTTCGTCGACCACCAGCAGGGCGCGCTTGCCCTCGGCGTCGCTCTGGCGCAGGAACTGCTCCAGGCGCGTGATCAGGTCGGCCTTGCTGACGTTTTCGTACGGCAGCCCGAACGCCGACACCACCATGCGCAAGGTGTCGTCCGAGTCGAGGTGGGTGTTGACGATGTGGGCGGCGACGATCTGTTCCGACGGCAGATTGTTGAACAGGTTGCGCACCAGGGTGGTCTTGCCGGCCCCGACTTCGCCGGTGATGACGATGAAGCCCTCGCCCTGCGACAGACCGTACTCAAGATACGCCATGGCGCGCTTGTGGCCCTTGCTGCCGAAGAAGAAGTGGGGGTCGGGGCGCAGCCGGAACGGCTTGGCGGAGAGCCCGTAGAATTGTTCGTACATGGCGTTGGCTCGGGTTAAAGCGACAAGGAAAGGGAGGCGGCGATGGCGTTTTCGCGGTAGTTGCGCGCGAAGGCCGCATTCGGGCCGGTAGCGGCGAACAACCCGGTATTACCGCTGACGCTGCGCACTTCCAGGATGCCCTTGAGCGACTTGCTCAGGGTGCGATTGAAGATCAGGCGGGTCGCGTTGTTGGACGACTCCAGCCCGGTCGTCTTGGACTCGCTGCGGCTGTTGGTCTGCGACAGCTGCAGGCCGCTGCGCGGCGAGATGCGGTAGTCCAGCGACAGGCTCACGCCGATCTGGTCGACGTTGTCGCTGAACGAGCCGCCACTACTGCCGAGCAACACACTGTCGCTCTGCTGCGTCGACAACGCATCGCGCCGGGTGCTGTACACGCTGGCGAGCATGACCGTGCGCGGCAGCTTGACGGCAACCGACGCCGCCAGTTTTTTCTGCAGCACGAAGCGGTTGCTGAAGTAATTGATACTGTCGAGCAGTTCCGAGGGCAGGCCGGCCGAGGCGATGTACGCCGCTACGGCGCGCTGCCGCTCCACCGGATCGGGGAAATTGGGGATGAACAATTGATCGAGCATGGCCGCCGTATCGACCGCGGCCGGCAGCAGGAAATTGGCGCGCGAGGTGGTGATCGCATTGTCGTAGGAAACATTCCACACGGTGCGGCGGCTGCGGTGGCTCAGCACCAAGCGTTGGGTGCCGCCCACGAAGCGGTGGCCCACGGTCGCCTCGAGCCGGGTCCGGGTGCTGGGATTCCACTCGAAACCGGCGCTGTAGGAAGCCCCTTTGGTGACGCCGCCCAGCGTGCTGTAGTCGTATTTGTCGTAACCGGCATTGGCCAGCAGCGCGAACGTGCGCTGGATCGGAAAGCGCAGCTGGGTATTGAGCACCTGCGAGCGGGTTTCCTCGCTGAAGTTGTTGTCGAGCGTCTGGTCAACGTAGTTGATGCCCCAGGAAACCGTGCGGAACGCCCGTCCGCTGGCCAGGCTGGCACTGATGGAGGTGCCGTTGGTATCGCCAAAGCCCGTTTCGACGCCATCGACGGTACGGCTGCTCTTGACCGCGTCGCGGGTCAGGCGCAATTGCAGGTTGGCTTTGCTGCCGAACTGGTGAACCAGGTACGGGCTGATGCTGTACGAAGTGATGGGGGCGCGGTTGGCGGTGGCATAGTCGTTGCCGTTGTACTGCTGGCCGAAGGCGGAAATGGTGCGCTGGGCGCGCATGCCGTTGACGTCCAGGAACAGCAAGTCGTCGATCAGCCGGGCCTGGCCATTCAGGGAGAATTCGTTGGCTGAGCGGTTGGGACCGCTGACCTTGTGATCGGTAAAGGCGAACGCGCGCACCCTGAAGGTCGAGCGCAGGGTCAGCGAGCGGCTGGTATGGCCGATCGACAGCGCTGGCGTCAGCTCGGTGATGAATTGCGCCTCGGCCAGCTCGTCGCGTTGCAGGTTGACGTTGTCCGTATAGGTTTCGCGCAGCATCACCGAGGGGGTAATGTCCCAGCCCGCCTGGGCCGGCGCGGCGGTGAGCGCCAGCACTGCGACGGCGACGGGCGCCAGCCGCGGCAGCATGGCCGTTCCCATAGGACGCCGCCGTTTACCCATAGTGGTAGTCATAAGTCTCTTCGACGCCGGGGAATTCCTTGGTCTTGTTGTAGATCAGGTTGACGTTGGTCAACCCTTCGAGCTGGCGCAGCGATTCCTTGACGGCGTGCTGGGTGGTCTTTTCCGCCTCGACCACGACCACGATCTGCCCCATGTGGCTGGCCAGCACGTGCGCTTCGCTGGTGAGCAGCAGAGGCGGCGAGTCGAAAATGACGACACGGTCCGGATAGCGGTTGGCGATTTCATAGACGAAGCTGGTCATCATCTGACTTGCCAGCAGCTCGGTGGCGCGCGGATTGGCAGTGCCGGCCGGCAAGATGCTGAGGGTCGGCACGTTGGTCTTGAGCATGACGTCGGCCAGCTCGGTCGTATCGTCGAGCAGCATGTCCATCAGACCGCGCTGGTTGGGCAGGCCCAGCGCGCGCATGACGGACGGGCGCGCCACGTCGGCGTCGATCAGCAGCACCGTGTGGTCCAGCTCCATGGCGATACTCATGGCCAGATTGATGGCGCAATAGGTCTTGCCTTCGCCCGGCAGCGAGCTGGTGATCATGATCAGGTTGCCCGGCTTGTCGCCCGGCACCGCTTCGGCGAAAGCGCGCTTGAGCAGGGGCCGCTTGATGATGCGGAAATCCTCCACCAGCGTGGTGCGTCCGCCAGCGGCCGTGACCATGCCCATGCTGCGCATGCGCGCCAGGTCGATTTCGATGTGCTTGGCGGTACTCTTGGTGGAACGCAGCGGCGCCGCTGGAGCGGGCGCGGTAGTAGTCGGGTCGCGCGGCGTGGCGGCGGCCACCGGCTCGGCCGGCAGCGGTGCCGCAGGAGCGGCATCGGGCGCGCGCATCTGGGCGGAGGCGTCGGCGGGAACACTGGCCGGCAGGTGCGCTGGAAACTCCAGCGGCAGATCCGACGTTGCGCCGGCAGTGGCTGCGGCATCGCGCTGCTTGTCCATCCGGTTTGCTGCTTTTTCAATAATACTCACGTGATTCCCCTTGGGCGCGGCTTAGGCCGCTGCCTTGATCATGATGGCCACCATCACGGCGCCATAGGCCCCGAACAGTGACAGGATTGAGGCCCACAGGGCGTAACGCTTCTTCTTGTGCAGCGCTTTCTGCTCGTCGGTCCAGCTCATGCTGATGCTTCCCAGAATCGGCAGACCGGTCGCTTCACGCAGCGTCATCTGGCTGAGGAAGGTCGGACGGAACTGGCTCATCAGGAATGCGGTACCCAGGCCGGCGGCCAGCGCGAACACCATCACCAGCGACATCAGGCGCGGGCGGTTCGGGCCGATCGGCACCACCGGGGCCACCGGCGGGTCGATCACGCGGAACGTCATCATGTCGGTGGCCGAGGACAGGTCGCCCGACAGCTTGGCCGATTCGCGGCGCTCCACCAGCTTCTGGTAGTTATCGCGGTTGACTGTGTAGTCGCGGTTCAGCTGGGTCAGTTCAGCTTCGATGTTCGGCGCTTCCACGCTCTGCGAACGCAGGCGCGCGGCGCGCATCGTCAGCTCGTCGACACGGGCGCGCATGGAGGCCACGCGCGCTTCGGCCGCCGACAGCGCCACGCTCATCTGTTGCAGCATGGGGCTGTAGTTGGCGCCCGGATCATCGCCCGGCTTTCTGGTGCGCGCGTCTTCCTTGCGCTTTTCTTCCAGCTGGGCCAGCAAACGCTTGGCGCCCAGGATGTCGGGGTGCACTTCGGTGAACTGCATGCGCAACGCGTCCAGATTCTTGTTGACGGCGGTAATGCGCGCCTCCAGCTCCGGATTGACATAGGCCACGTCCAGCGGTTTGCCTGGCGCGGTGTCCTTGCCGCCGCTGATCTGGCGGCGCAGGGCGTTGCGGGCCTGCTCGGCCTCGGTCAGTTCCAGCTTGGCCGAGCTGAGCGCGTCGTTCATGTCGGCGATCTTGGAGCTGTAATCGCTGCCGGCGCGCGGCAGCACGTTCATGTTCTTGATCTTAAAATCTTTCAGCGCGTTTTCCGCCGACGACAGTTTTTCTTCGTAGTTCTTGATCTGTTCATCAATGAACTGCACGGCCTTTTCGGAGTCGCCTTTTTTGCCGCCGAAGCTGCCTTCGACGAAAATGGTCAGCAGCGACTGCACCACGTCCTTGCCCAGCTTGGGATTGGGATTGTTATAGGTGATGGTATAGATGTCGTCGCGCTCGGTACCCCCCATCTTGATCGCGTTCATCATCTCGTCGACCTGGATCTCGTGTTCCTTGACGGTCTTGTTCTTCACGTCCAGGTCGACCATGCGCATGACGCGCTCGACGTTGGGGCGGCTGATCAGGGTGCGCCGCATGAAGCCGACCTGCTGGTCGATATTGGGCAGGGTCGTCATGCCGGCCAGCAGCGGTTTGAGCACGCTCTGGGTATCGACGTAGACGCGGGCCGAGGCTTGGTAATCATTGGGCAGGGTATACACCACCACCCAGCCGATCAAGGCCACGGTCCAGGAAATCAGCACCGCGTGCCAGCGATACTTCCCGATGGCCTTCAGGAAGGTCAGGAGCAGGTTCGTTAGTTCAGCCATCTTGTCATTCTCGTCATAGTATTACCGGTAGGGGCGTGCAGGCCCGAATACATTCACATGAAACTTCACCTATCATCGCTTGTACGAGGAGCAATTGCAATTGCATTCGGGAAAAGCTTTGGATGACATGGGGGGATCAGTGTTGCGCAACAACACATTACGCTCAGGCCCATGCACGCTACCGAATGGCGGGCTGGGTAATGTATCTGCACGGCAGGTTGTGTGTCATATAGTATAACATTTTTGCTTGCCACCATCTTTTCAACAGAAACAGCGGTGTGCGCTGTCGTGTGTCGGCCACAGCAAGCAGAATCAAGCGCATATTGTATGGTTGCTCACGGCAAAACGCTATCTATAATGCAAAAACGACAAAACCCGGTGTAACAAGTTGTTGCCGGATTCGACCGCCCGTTTTGGGCCATAATCGTTCGCCGAAGCTGGCCCATGCAGTCTACCCAACATATGTAACGGCTCGATTACGAAAGATTACTACATGCACCTTCCCGCACTGACCTGGCGCGCCACGCCGCCGCACCCGATTGACGGCCTGCTGTGTGGCCTGCTCTGCGGCCTGTTGTTGGCCGCCGTGCCGGCACGCGCGGCCAGCCTGCCCGAGACTGTGGCGGTGGTCAAAAAATCGATTGTCGGGGTTGGCACCTATAACAAGACGCGCACGCCGGCGATCCGCTTCAGCGGCACCGGCTTCGTGGCCGGCGACGGGCTGTCCGTCATCACCAACGCCCACGTGGTGCCCGAGCTGTTCGACGCCACCGCGGTGGAAACCCAGGGCATCGTGCTCAGCCAGGGCGGCGTGATCGAGTTCCGCCCCGCCACCGTGGTCGGCCGCGACCGCGTGCACGACCTGGCCCACCTGCGCCTGACGGGTGCGCCGCTGCCGGCGCTGACCCTGGGCGACGGCGACATGCAGGAAGGGCGTGAGATCGCGTTTACCGGCTTTCCGCTGGCCATGACGCTGGGCTTGCACCCGGCGACGCACCGGGGTTTGCTGGCGGCAATCACGCCGATCGTGCTGCCCTCGCTGACTGCGCGTCAGCTCAACCCGGCCGCGATCAATGCCTTGCAGCGCGCGCCGTTCCAGATTTACCAGCTCGACGCCACCGCCTATCCGGGCAACAGCGGCAGCCCCGTGTTCGATCCGGCCACCGGCACCGTGGTGGGGGTGATCAATATGGTATTCGTCAAAGGCCTAAAGGAAAGCGCGATCACCAATCCAAGCGGAATTACCTATGCCGTGCCGTCGCGCTACGCGCGTGAGTTATTGCAACAGAAATGACCTGAAAGCAAATAAATATGGCGTGCCGCGCTGCTTGGCGGCAGCGCTTTCGTTTACAATAGACATAGTTTCGATAATTAAATTGCAATTACCTACAGCAATACAATTTTCCGCTGAACCAATTAACCAGACGCGCCGCCGCTCCATGGCAGTTGCGCAATGTCGCCACAAGGATACCGTCGTGAATGTTCCTCATACCTCTCTGTTGAAGCGCCTGGCCGGCCTGGCCTGCGCCTGTGCCGCCGTGCTGCTGACCGGCTGCGCCACGCCTGTGGCGGTGGTCGACACCTCCAGCGTGGCGGCGCACGAGTATTTGATCGGCCCAGGCGACAACGTCAACATCAACGTGTGGCGCAATCCGGAAGTGTCGGCCAACGTGCCGGTGCGCCCGGACGGCAAGATCACCTCGCCCCTGGTGGAAGACCTGCAAGCGAGCGGCAAAACTTCCACCGAGCTCGCGCGCGATGTTGAAAAAGCCCTGTCCAAGTTCATCCAGCAACCGGTGGTCACGGTAGTGGTGACCGGCTTTGTCGGCACATATGGCCAGCAGATTCGCGTGATCGGCCAAGCCGCCCGTCCGCAGGCGCTGCCGTACCGTCGCGACATGTCGCTGATGGACGTGCTGATCGCCGTCGGCGGCGTGACCGAATTCGCTTCGGGCAACAAGGCCAACATCATTCGCACCATCGACGGCAAGCAAACCAAGATGCCAGTGCGCCTGCACGACCTGATCAAGGAAGGCGACATTTCTGCCAATATCAGCATGCGTCCTGGTGATGTTCTGGTTATTCCTGAAAGCTTCTTCTAATAGTTGCCACAGGTTCTACTTGCTGGTTGTCGGTATGCTTTACAGCACGGGCTATAATCAAGCGATTTACGCGGATTTCACCCGGTTTTTAGATCGCAAATGCTTGATCTTAAAGAAGAAATCATCGTCCAATCTTTTTTCGGAATAATTCTTGCTTAAGTCTATTGCGTTGAACGTTGTGCTGCATCGTTAATGATATGAAAATCTTAATGGAAAGATCATGATGGAATCGAACAAGGCCGAGCCAAGCGTTGACCCTTCGTCCGCATCGGCTCAACCCGAGGGCTTGTCTGCCAGTGGCGCGTCGCGGCGCCGTTTGGCAGGGATTGGCGCGTCCGGCGTACTACTAACGCTCGCAAGCAACGGAGCAATGGCCACCATGGTGTGCAAATCGCCTTCGGGAGCCATGTCCGGTAATCTGGTCGCCAGCCGGGCGCCATCGACGTTTGCCTGTGAAGGCCGGTCCCCAGGTTATTGGAAGACGCATCCGCGCGCATGGAGTGGCACGGGTGTGCGTACCTCTGACCAGTTCAATCGCTTGTTCAGCTGCGGTGGCAGGCCTGAGTTCAATTCCGTGACGTGCATGAAGATTCTTTCCCACCAGAGTTACGACGCCAATAACCTGGCCATGCACATGATGGCAACCTACTTGAACGTTGCTGCAGGTAACATTTCGTTCATGAGTCTGGAAACCGTTACCACCATGTGGACGGAGTGGCTGCGCACCGGCGTATACAAACCCACTGCCACCGCGAAACCGTGGAATGCCGCCGATATTGTTATCTACCTGCGCAGCACCATGTCGTAAGCACGTGTCGCCGGATCGCTCATGAGCTGGCGAATTCCTGCCGGTCAGGTTCTGCGCATACATACGTGGCAGGACGAATGTGTAGTATTCAACGACTTGTCGGGCGATACGCATTTGCTGGGCAGCGCCGCCGCGACCGTGCTGGCGGCCCTGAACAGCAGCCCTGCCGACAGCGGCCAGCTGGCGGCGCTACTGGCTGACGCCTACTGTCTGCCACTCGACGCACAGCTTGCTGAGGACGTCGACGATCTGCTGAGCGAGCTGGCAGGTTTTTTCCTGATCGAACCTTTCGTGCCGGCCGACATGCCATGCTGACCCTTTCCCAGTTGCCGCCGGGCGAGCTGCGCCGACGCCTGGCCGGCGACGGCTTGCGCCTGCAGACGGGGCCGTTCGTGCTGTGCGTGCGTTCGCGCATCGCCCAGATGATCGAGGGACTGGCGCTGGTGTATGCCGACTATCCCGTGCACGGTCCCGAGCGTTTTGCCGACTTTCATATCCACATGGACGAAGCAGGCGGACTGCGCCGCTTTTTCCATCCCCAGGTGCGGTTCGACCACGACGGCGACGCGCCGTTCCAGCCGCTGCCGCGCCACCACGCGTTCGTGATGTTCGAGTGGGTGCTGAACTGGTGCATTTCCAGCCGCGCCCACGCGTGGCTGATCATCCACGCGGCCGTGGTGGAAAAGGATGGCTGCGCGGCCATCTTGCCGGCGCCGCCAGGCTCGGGCAAGAGCACCTTGTGCGCCGCACTGGTCCAGCGCGGCTGGCGCTTGCTGACCGACGAGCTGGCCATGGTGCAGTTGTCCGATGGTCGCTTGCTGCCCGTGCCGCGCCCAGTCAGTTTAAAAAACGCCTCGATCGACGTGATCGCACGGTTTGCGCCCGATGCCGTGTTCAGCCCGTCGGTGGCCGATACCTCGAAAGGCACGGTCGGCCTGCTCAAGGCGCCGGCCGACAGCGTGACGCGCGCCGGCGAGACGGCGCGTCCGGCCTGGGTGGTGTTTCCCAAATATGCAGCCGACGCCGCCCCGGCCATGACGCCGGTGGCGCCGGCGCGCGCCTTCATGCAACTGGCGGAAAATGCCTTCAACTACAACCTGCTGGGCGCGGCCGGGTTCCAGGCGATGGGCCGCCTGATAGATCAGTGCGCCAGCTACCAGTTTGTCTATAGCCGGCTGGACGACGCCATCGCCGCTTTCGACGCCTTGCCGCGACCGGCGCCATGAGTTCGGCGCGCCTGCCATTACCGATGCCGCTGCTGATCCAGGTGCTGCGCGCGCCCGGCGCCATGGCCGCGCTCGACCTGAGGCAGTGGGAACTGCTGCTGCGCCAGGCCCTGCGCGCCAATCTGACGGCCAGCCTGCATGCGCTGGTGCAGGAACATGCGCTGCTGGCCAGCATCCCGGCGCCCGCCCGCGCCCAGCTGGAGTGGGCGGCCACTCTGGCCGAGCGCCACGGCAAGGCGGTCGAATGGGAGGTGCGCCAGATCCGCGAGGCGCTGGCCGGCGTGGTGGCGCCGGTGATCCTGCTCAAGGGCGCGGCCTATGCGGCGGCGCGCCTGCCGGCCGGGCAGGGCAGGTTGTTTTCCGACATCGATATCCTGATCGACCGTGTCTGTCTCGCCGAGGTCGAATCACGCCTGATGCAGCACGGCTGGGTGTCCACCCACCACGACGCCTACGACCAGCGTTATTACCGGGAATGGATGCACGAAATTCCGCCGATGGTGCATGTGCGGCGCGACAGCATGATCGATGTGCACCACACTATCTTGCCGCTGACGGCCAGAAGCCGGCCCGATCCAGCCAAGCTGCGCGCGGCCAGCATTCCCCTGCCGGGCCAGCCTGGGCTGGCCACCCTGGCGCCGGCCGACATGGTGCTGCACAGCGCCACCCACCTGTTTTACGACGGCGAATACGACAAGGGCTTGCGCGACCTGTACGACCTGCACCGCCTGCTGGGCCAGTTCGGCGCCGACGCGGCGTTCTGGGCCGGCTTGCCCGGCCGCGCGCTCGAGCTGGAACTGGCGCGCCCGCTGTTTTACGCCCTGCGCTATGCGAAGAGCATGCTGGGCACGGCGGTGCCGGATGACGTGCTGGTCCGCCTGCAACCGGCCGCGCCCGGCGCGCCCGTGCTGGCGCTGATGGATGGGTTGTTCGGCCGCGCCCTGCTGCCGATGCACGCCAGCTGCAGCGATGCCTGGAGCGGCATGGCGCACAAGCTGCTGTATGTCCGCGGCAACTGGCTGCGCATGCCGCCGCTGTTGCTGGCTCGCCACCTATTCCACAAAGCCTTCCTGTCGCCACGCGCCACGTCCGACTAAGCATGCTGCTTGTGCTAATATTTCCAAATGAAAACCTTACCGCCTGCCCCGGCCGCCGTTGCCGATCCTGCCGACACCGCGCCAGCTCGCTACAATTATGAGCAAGCCGTATCACGCAACATCGGCTGGGTCACGCCGGCCGAACAGCAACAATTGCGTGGCAAGCGCGTGGCCATCGCCGGCGGCGGGGGAGTCGGCGGTTCGCACCTGCTGACCCTGGTGCGGCTGGGCGTGGCCTCGTTTCACATTGCCGACTTCGACGTGTTTGACGTGGTCAACTTCAACCGCCAGGTGGGCGCCAATGTGTCGACCCTGGGCCAAGCCAAGGTGGAGGTGATGGCGCAGATGGCGCGCGACATCAACCCGGACGTGGAGATCAAGCTGTTCCCATCCGGAATCGATCAAGACAATCTGCCGGAGTTCCTGCACGGCGTCGACCTGTATGTGGATGGGCTGGATTTTTTCGCTTTCGACATCCGTCAGAAAACCTTTGCGCTGTGCGCGGCCATGGGGATTCCGGCCACCACGGTGGCGCCGTTGGGCATGGGCGCGGCCCTGCTGAACTTTATGCCTGGCAAGATGACGTTCGAAGAGTACTTCGGCTGGGGCAACCAGCCCGAGGCCGAAAAGGCGATCCGCTTCGTGGTGGGCCTGGCCCCGCGCGCGCTGCACCGGCCCTACCTGATGGTGCCGTCGTCGGTCAGCTTTGCCGAGCGGCGCGGCCCGTCGACGTTCATGGCCTGCCAGCTCAGTTCCGCCATTGCCGGCACCGAGGCGCTAAAAATCCTGCTGGGGCGGGGCGATGTGCTGGCCGCGCCGTGGGGCATGCAGTTCGATGCCTACCGTAACAAGACCGTGCGCACCTGGCGTCCGGGCGGCAACAACAATCTGATCCAGCGCATTGCCCTGGCGATTGGCAGGCGCCAGTTCGCCAAAATGGCGCAGCAGCGATAACAAAAGAAGCCAGTGTTGCCAGCTTGTGTTGTCTGTTGCCCGCTTGTCGAAAAAATTTACAGTTGGCAAACCTGTAGCAATTGATAAGGTTCCGTCTATAAAAAAATCCACGGTCATTGCTGAGCGTGGATTTTTATTGCAGAACTAACGGTCTCCGGCCCGCCCCAGGCGGGGCGGAGGACCGTTAAAAATTACTTCTGCTTACGACGACGGCTCATGCCCAGACCCAGCAGGCCCAGACCCAGCAGTGCGATCGATGCTGGCTCAGGAACTTCGCCTTCGTTGAATACCACATCCAGCGAACCGTTGATTTCCTGGGTGCCGCTTGGCGTGAAGTTGTTCAGCTGGCCCGACTGGAACGACAGGTTGTAGAACGGGTTAGGCGAAACGAAGAACAGCTTGCCGGCTGCGGTCAGCGCGAAGCTGGTTTCCGAACCGAAGCTACCGCAGTTCAGGCCGTTGCTTTGGCCGCAGGTGTTCAACGATGGATCCAGGGTGCCCTGGCCCGACAGTGCCGAACCGGTAGCGATCAGGGTGTCATTGCCGCCGCCGTCGAACGAGAAGTTACCCAAGCCATTCAATGGCGAGACGGTTTCCGAAAAATCGTTGTCGCCCTGGGTGTCCAGGAACATTTGCAGCGAGCCGGTGCCAGGCAAGAAGTTGAACGTGGTCTTGCCGTTAGCGCCGTACACGACGGTGCCCGAAGCCTTGTAGGTGGCGTACACGTTGTAATCGTTGCCCAGGCCGGTCTTGAGCTTGTTGCTCAGTGGCGAGGTGCCATCTTTGGCGACGAATTGACCGGCAACCCACAGCAGCGACACGTTGAAGGTGTTGCCGGTGAAGGTAGCGATCTCGTTGTAGTTACCGGTGATCTTGTCAGCGGTGAAGTTCGGCAGCGCGCCGATTGGGTTCACGCCAAAGTCGTTAAAAGTTGCTGCGCTTGCTGCGCCGCTGAACAGGCAAGCTACGGTGACGGCGCTAGCCAGTACGGTCTTCGAAATAAATGCGTTCATGTGTAAATCTCCTGGGGTGATTGGGTCTGTACTAACGAAGTCTATATTAGCAATCGCCGTGCCAGCTCAGGATTTTTCAATGAAATCAATGACTTAGTTGGAATTTTTAATGAAGATTAAGCTGGGGTGTAAGGAAATCCGACAGTCTAAATTGTAAAAGATGCAATTTAGTTGGTTTTTGGCAATGCTCATGCGGCTACACCGGGCGGCAGCCGCATCCGTCATATCCATCAGGCCTGCAGCGGCTTGCGTGCAATCACATTCCAAGTATTGCCCGCAGTGAACTCAGAAGCAATTTCATACCCGGCGTCGCGCATTTTTTGCTCGATGACTTCTTTCTTGAACGGGCTATACAGAATGCCCTTGCGGATGCCCCAATCGTTGATCTTCTGCGCGGCCCAGCGCAAGGGCGCAAAGCCGGTCGGATACAGCAGCACGTTGGCGCCCAGGGTGCCACCCGGCTTCAATACCCGCAGGATGTCGCGCAGGGCGCCATCGACAGTCGGAAAACAGTGAATGGAGTTGGCGATGTTGGCCGTATCGTAGAAATTGTCGGGAAACGGCAGCTGCGCGGCGTCGGCATGCTGCACCTCGACCTGCGGGTCTTTGGCGAAGCGCTTTTTGGCGCCGGCCAGCATCGAGGGTGCGTAGTCGATGCCCATGACCTGTACCTTGGGCAGCTTTTTGAAGCGGCGCCAGCGCAGTATCATTTCCAGCAAGGTACCCGTGCCGCATGCGACTTCCAGATGCTGGGGGCCGAAGTTCGGTCCGAAAAAGCGCAGTTGGGTGCCGATGGTGCTGTTGTAGGCAAATGTCAGGATGAAGAATCCACGCAGGTCATACCACCACGGTTCCGACTTGTACGCTTCGGCGATCTCATCGCGGGTTTTACCAGTAGTCATTAGCTGCCCTTGTGTGTGGTGGCGTGTTCAGGAGCTATAAATATAGGTGTTTCCGTGCCCACAAGCAAGACACAATCGCGGCTGTCCCGTTACATCTCGATACAATTGGGTACGAAGATGTATTTAAATTGAGAAGTCAGTGCGAGGTATCACTGCCGTCGGACGACCAGGTTATATTGAACAGGCGGTGGGCAATACCCTGCTCCTCCTTTTTGGAAAAGAAGTACGGGTACAGCGAGCGGTCTTTATCGGGGTTGTCGCTGGTGCCGCAGTACATGTCGATATGCTTGGCAGCCTTGTCCAGGCACAGGTGCAGCAGATACGCGGGCGCGTCGACCCGGGTATTGTGGCGCAGCCCGCCCAGGCGGGTAAATCCCAGCATGCTTTCATAGAAGCGGCGGTGGCGCGGATTGACCTCGATAAACATGTCGGTGCAACCGTACAGGTGGCGCGCATAGATAAACAGGGTGTGGAACAGCGCGGCCAGAGCCCGCTTGGATTTCAGCTGGGGGTCGATCGCCAGCTTGGTGATTTCGCACACGCGGGCGCCTTTTTCGCGCCAGGTATCGATCTCGTCCTTGAAGATCTCATCGGCCAGGATACCCATCGACGAATCGATGCCCAGCGAAATCGTTCCCATGATGTCGTCGTCGATGGCGGCGGCCAGGGTGATCCGGTTGGGACCGTACATCAGCGGGCTGGTGACCTGATAGCCCCGGGTGGCGTACATGCGCGAGATCAGCATGCTGGCGGCGCTGCGCCCCTGTTCGGTATCGGCCAGGCGGATACCAAAAGTACGCTCATCGATATTGATGTTGCGGATCAGTCCGGACTGGTCGTCCTCGGCGATCGCGACGTCGAGATCAGGGGCCACCAGGGCCATTGGTCCAGGCATCGTCGTATTCATGGGCAGACCTCGGCGGGGGCGGGGACGAGGTACGTGACGGAGCGGTTGCTAGAACGCAAGGTCATTCCAATCAAGGTGTGCAGTTGAGAGCAATTGCTGGTGGATAGAGACAACTGGGGGCGCAGTGCGTCGAACCCGGCAGATCTTATCCCAGAAACAATGTACTCATCCGTTCATGCATACGCCTAATTGTAACGAAATGTAAATAATGTCAACCGATTTTGCGCAGGCGCTCGATGATGCCGGCCTCTTCGCGCAGGGAGTAAAAGTAGGGAAATAGCGAGCGGTCGATGCCCGGATTGTGGCTGTTGCCCGCCAATTTGGCGATTTGTTCGGTACCGTAGGCGGTACTCACTTGTAACAGCACGGCCGGCGCGTCGACGCGTAAATTGGGCCGCGAACCGCAAATCGTGGTAAAGCCCAGCATGGCTTCGTAGAAGCGCCGGTGGCGCGGATTGACTTCGATAATGATGTTCGAGCAGCCGTGCAGATCGCGCGCATAGATGAACGCCACGTGAAACAGCGAGGCCAGTACGGCCTTCGATTTGATCGCCGGATCGATGGCCAACTTGATAATTTCGCACACTTTACCGGTTTCCCGGTAGGGGTCGATGCAATCCTTGAACGCCTGATCGGCCAGCAGTCCGACTTCGGAATCGAGCCCCAGGCTGAGCGTGCCGATGACTTCGCCCTTGTCGGAGGCGGTCAGGGTAATCTTGTTGGGGTCGCTTTTGATCTGGTGGTTGCCGGTGTAACCGCGCCAGGTGTACATCTTGTTGATGAGCATGCTGGCCGAGTTGCGCCGTTCCGCCACGTCGGCCGCGCGGATGCCGAACACGCGTTCGTTGATGCTCACATCGGCGATGTTTTCGTCCACGCCGTCGGCGCCGTCAGGAAGGCCGGAGAACTCAGTCGACACTGCATTAATCATGTTGAGAATCTCCACGCCAGACAAAAACACCCGCGTGCATACCGCGCATCGCCACACCGATACTAGATCATTTATTTTAATTTATCAATAGAAATTAACTATGGGAACTTTTTGATATAACTCAATATTGTTGATGTGGTATCTGCTAATCCAAAAAAAAACCCGCCCGAACCGGGGACGCTGCGCCCCCGTGTCGAACGGGTATCCTGCAGCGCCACGCCCGTCGGCGCGCCGCTGTGACCGGCAGTTACAGCGTGGCGCGTAGGGCGCGCGCCGCCTCCAGCTGATCGAACGGTTTGCCGGCCAGCGCCGCGTCGAGCTCCTGTTTGGCCTTGTCCTTGTTGCCGGATTTGGCCAGCGCTGTGGCGAAATGGAAACGAATGTCACCTTGCTGCGGTGCCGCCAGCGCCGCCTTTTCCAGCATCGGCAGGGCGCGCTGGGTATTGCCTTGCTCGACCAGCAGCCAGCCCAGCGTGTCGAGCACGTTGGCGCTGTCCGGCGCCAGCTTGGCGGCTTTTTCCGCGGTCGGCAACGCGCGCGGATCCTTGAGCTGCTGATAGGCCCAGGCCACGTTGTTGAGCGCCACAATATTGTCAGGATTCTTCTTGATCACCGTTTCAAAGAACGGTACCGCTTCTTTGTATTGCTTGGCGTTCAATCTGGATTCGCCGGCGTACATGTTGAGCAACATGTCGTCCGGATTCTCTTTCATGTACTGCGCCACCCGGGCATCGGCTTCCTTGGTCTTGCCCACGACCTTCATGCCCATCACCACCTTGAGGAACAGCTGCGGCTGTTTGCCGACCGCATACGCCTGTTCGTAGGCGCGCAGCGCCAGATCCGGCTTTTTCTGAATCGCCAGCACGTCGCCTTCGATCAGATAACCGGCCGGCGCGTTGGGCAATTGCTTTTGCAGCTTGCGCACCAGCAACAGCGCCTGATCCGGATCATTCTTGCGCATGGCCAGGTCGACCATCGCCAGCTGGGCCTGCACGTTGTCCGGCTCCAGCGCCAGCGCCCGCTTGACGTCGTCCGCCGCCGCCGCGTCGTTTTTCAGCAGGGAATGCACGGCGGCCAGGCGCAAGTGGGCCGTCGCCGACTTGGGCGACAGGCTGGTGACCTTGCTGAACGTTTCCAGCGCGCCATCGTTATCCTTGTTGGCCAGCTGTACCTGGCCGAGCAGGTCCAGCAAGGCCGGGTTGGTGGGGTTGGCGGTCTGCAGCTTGCGCGCCAGGGTCAGTGCCTTGGCCGGCTCCTTGACCCGCTGATACTGGGTCACCAGCATCATGCCGGGGGCGACCGCGTCCGGGTTGTCGCTGACGGCTTTTTCCAGCCAGGTGGTCGCTTCGGCCGGCTTGTTTTCCATCAGTGACAATTCCGCCAGCGACGTCATCGCGCCGATGTGCTTCTTGTCCTTTTCCAGGAATGCCAGGAAGCGTTTTCTTGCCTCGGCCGGCTTTTTCTCGGCGGCATCGATTTGCGCCAGGTTGACCACGGCGGCGAAATAGGTCGGCTGCAGTTCCAGCGCGCGGTTGAACGCGGCGCGCGCGTTGGGCTTGTCATCGCGGCTCATGTACACGCCACCCTTGAGGTTTTGCACCATGGCGTTTTCCGGCTGCTGCTTTTCCAGCCCTTGCACGGTGGCCAGGGCCTTGTCGTACTGCTTCAGACTAAGCTGCGTACGCACCAGCGCCACGCCGGCCTGCTGCGACTTCGGATTCATGGTGGCGGCCAGCTCCAGTTCGCTGATCGCCTTGGCATTGTCGCCCTGGCCCAGCTTGCTCAAGCCCAGCGAGGTATGCAGCGACGCTTCCTTCGGCGCCAGCACGCTGGCGCGCTGGAAGAAGTCGGATGCCTTGTCGAAGTCGCGCGCCTGCATGTACGACTCGCCCGCCAGCGCCAGCAATTGCGGGTCCTGGGTTTCGGTCAGCACGGGGGCCAGCGCGGCGGCGGCGTCGCCCGGCTGGGCGCTGCGCAGCAACGTGGCGGCCAGCAGTTTGCGGGCGTACAGCGTGTTTGGATACTTTTCCAGGTACTTCTTCAGATTTTGCTCGGCCTGTTCGTACGAGCCGAGCGCCAGCTGGATCGCGCCGGCCAGCAAGATGCTGGGCATGTGCTCGGGCGCGGCGCGCAGCACCTTCTGGATCGATTCGAGCGCCTGGGCATTTTTGCCCTCGGTGTGGTCCAGCAGCGCCTGGGTGTACACGACGATCACGCTGCCCGGCATCAGCTTGCGCGCGGCCTCGATGTCGGCGCGCGCCAGGTCGAATTTGCCGCTGCCGATTTCCAGATAGGCTTTTTCGATATGGGCGGTACGGTGATCGGGTTTGAGCACCAGCGCCTGGCTGTAGGCGGCCAGCGCGACATCGTTCTTGCCTTCGCGGCTGGCCAGCAAGCCCTTGAACATCCACACTTCGGCGTTCTTCGGGTCTTTTTGGCCGGCCAGCTCGACATAACGGGCCGCGGCCGGCAGATCCTTGGTGCCGGCCGCGTGCGCCGCCAGCCCCAGCAGGGCATTACCGTCGGTCGGATTGGCAGAGAGCGCCGCGTCGAAGGCGGCCTTGGCCTTGTCGGCGTCGCCCAGCTGCAGGTACGCGTTGCCGCGTGCAACCAGCAGCTCCGGGGTGGCGCTGGCCACACCCGCGGCGGTTTCGTCGATGACTTTCTGGTGCTGGCCCTGGCCCAGCAGGGCACTGGCCAGCATCGGCGCGGTCTTGGCGGCCGGCGCGCCCAGGCTGATGGCCTTGCGCGCTTCCTTTTCGGCCGAGACGAAGTCGCTGATGTCCAGGTACAACTGGCCCAGCAGCAGGCGGATCGAGGCATCCTCGGGACTTTTTTCGACAGCATTCTTGTACTGGATGACGGCCGCCTTGCGGTCGCCCTTTTGCTGATAGGCCTGCGCCTCGGCCACCAGGGTGGCCGACGACTGGGTTTTGCCGCAGCCGGTCAGGCCGGATCCCAGCAGGAAGGCGCCCGAAATCAGGGCGGCGGGAATGGTCAGCTTGTATGCACTACGCGGCATGGATTTTCCTCGTTATTCGATTCGTGAATGCGTTTTTCGTCTGGGATACAGACGGGGGCCGGACGGGCGGCGACAGCCGACATAGTGACACGCAATCTGGTTTGTAAGCAACATCAGGTTTCAAACCAACATCATGGTGTGGGCGGAACCTGACGCAGGCGGCTGAGCAAGGCTTCCACGCTGTCGCTCACGGGCAAGCCGTGGCGGCGCAGCAGCTGCAGGTGCAGCACCAGGTTTTCCAGCACCAGCTTGGCCGACACGGCCAGCAGGGTCATCAGACGGTCCTCGGTGCTGAAGTTTTCCATCGCCGCTGCCATCTCGCACAGGTGGCCGGCCACCAGCTGGCGCAGCTCGTCATCGCTGAAGGGCAGGTCGGCAAAGTCGATGGGGTCTTCCTGCTCCACTTCAAGCATCAAGGTGGCTAACTCTTCCGGTTTGATTGGCATCATGGACTCCATCGTGAAGACAGCGAACGGACCGGCGCGCAGCAGGTCATATAGACATGCTTATTGTAGGGCCAGACGGGAGGATGCGCGCAGGGCCGGGAAAGCGCGCTAGAATCGATCATCATGGCGCGTCTCATTTTTACCCAGCAACTGGCGCGGTTCACCGCCGTGCCCGAGGTCGTCACGGCCGCCACCACCTTGCGCGCGGGGCTCGACAGCGCCTTCGCGCTCAATCCGCTGTTGCGCGGCTACGTGCTGGACGACCAGGGCCGGCTGCGCGACAACGTGGTGGTGTTCATCGACGGCCGGCGCTGCACCGAGCGCACCCGGCTGGACGACGCGCTGGCGCCGGACGCGTCGGTGCATATCTTGCAAGCTCTATCGGGAGGTTAAGATGATTGCGTCGGCCCAGCAGCGTGCCTATCTGTCGACCCGCAAGGGATTGTTCGAATTGCTGCGCGACGGCGACGGCTGGCAATTCGGCCCCGTGCATTTTCTGGGCGAACCGGTCTCCATCGCGCTGGCGGACGGGCGCGACGGCAGCCTGTATGCGGCGCTGAACCTGGGCCACTTCGGCGTCAAGCTGCACCGGCGCGATCCGGGCGCCGACGGCTGGACCGAAATCGCCGCGCCCGCCTATCCGCCCAAGCCGCACGACAGCGCCGATCCGGTGGACTGGAGTTGCCGCATGATCTGGTCGCTGGAAGCGGGCGGCGCCGACCAGCCCGGCGTGCTGTGGGCCGGCACCTTGCCGGGCGGGCTGTTCCGGTCAAGCGACCGTGGCGACAGCTGGGAACTGGTGCGTGCGCTGTGGGATGTGCCCCAGCGCGGCGAATGGTTCGGCGGCGGCTACGACGTGCCTGGTATACATAGTATCTGCGTCGATCCGCGCGACAGCGGCCAGGTGCTGGTGGGCGTGTCGTGCGGCGGCGTCTGGCAAAGCGGCGACGGCGGCGCCAGCTGGCGCGTGACCTCCACCGGCATGCGCGCCGATTACATGCCGCCGGAACTGAATGAGAACGAAGCCGTGCAGGACCCGCACCGCATCGTGCATGCGCGCGCCAATCCGGATGTGCTGTGGTGCCAGCACCATAACGGCATGTGGCGCTCCACCGACAGGGGCATGAGCTGGCAGGAAATCACCAGCGCCCCCGTGTCGCGCTTCGGCTTTGCCGTGGCCGCCCATCCGGGCGATGCCGGCACGGCCTGGTTTGTACCGGCCGAGGCCGACCAGCGCCGCATTCCCGTCGATACGGCCCTGGCCGTGACCCGCACCACCGACGGCGGGCGCACGTTTACCGAACTGCGCGCCGGCTTGCCGCAGAAGCACTGCTACGACCTGGTCTACCGGCACGGGCTGGCGGTGGACGCCAGCGGCACCTGCCTGATCATGGGCTCGACCACGGGCAGCGTCTGGACCTCGATCAACGGCGGCGACGACTGGAAAACCCTGTCCAGCACCTTGCCGCCGGTGTACGCGGTGGCATTCGGCTGAAGAATCAGCGCCGCATCGCCATATTTTCTCGCTGATGCCACAAAATTTCGATTTTTTTTCACTGCACCAAGTTTGCCCCCTCAGAAGCAACATTCCTTAGAAAACGCCGTCGCCCGTCCGTTTTGACCGCAAAGGCAAGTTTTTCGCACCCGGACAGGGCAACCATAACGCTTATACGATTTGCCTATGCCACACGGCGGTGCGCCACCTCGTGTTATTAATTTGGCGTATGAAATCCATCACCATTATAAATTTTTAGATATCGCCTTCGATCGGTATATTTGAGATGTCTGCTGAGTGTTCAGCAAACGATCAAGTGGCCAAAAGCCCTTGCATCCAAATCGCTTTCTATTCGGAGGTTGTCATGTCTGTTCTGTCCACCCGTAGCACCCTGCGTTGCGCCGCTCTGTTGTCCACCCTGGCCCTGTCCCTGACTGCAGGCAGCGCTTTTGCCGCCGGCGAAGTCCAGCCCCGTATGGAAACGGCGACCTGCGAAAAGCCTGAGTATCCAGCGCGCTGGCAAGATGACGGCGAGACCGGCACCGTGATGGTGGCCGTACTGGTCGACACCGACGGCAAGGCACTCGCTTCCAAAGTGGTCAGCTCCAGCGGCAGCTCGCGCGTCGACCGCGCCTCGCTCAAGGCCACCGCCAAGTGCAAGTTCCAGCCGGGCGCCAGCGACGGCAAAGCCGTCCCATCGTGGACCCACGTGCAGTACTCCTGGATTGTCGAGTAATCGACGTTCCGTGACGATGTCTTGTAGCTGTATGTTGTTGCTACCACCCGGGGCGGCTGGTCCGCCGCCCCGTCTGATGTTCCCCGCAGATCGTTCCCTCTAATTCATTCTCCCGCTTCGCGTCGCCGCGCCGGGTATGCCGCAGGCAGCCTGATACTAGTTGTTGACTTCCCAAACCGATTTGAACTAGACTCGCTTCAAATCCAAACCGGTTTGAATTGAGTTGAATCAAACCGAAGCCAACAATATGAACAAGGACTTGCCCGTGCCGACCGCGTCTTCCCCCGCCTTTCCTCTCGATCCCTGGTGCTTGCGTGAGACCCGCTATGATCCGGCGACCAATTTTCTGAACGAAACCCTGTTCGCGTTGGGCAATGGCTACATCGGCGTGCGCGGCACCCATGAAGAAGGTTACGGCGGCCCGGCCGGCACGTCGCTGGACGGCACCTACCTGAACGGCTTCTATGAGTCGGAGCCCATCGTGTATCCGGAAGCGGCGTTCGGCATGGCCCGCACCAATCAGTTCATGTTGAATGTCCCCAATGCCAAGGGGGTCGCCCTGTGGATCGGCGAAGAGCGCTTCGATCCGCTCGAAGGCACGCTGGACCACTATGAGCGCACCCTGGACTTTCGCACGGGATTGCTGGAACGCCGGCTGGAGTGGACCTCGGCCAGCGGCAAGCGCATCGCGCTGCACAGCCGCCGCGTGGTGTCGTTCGCCCACAAGCATGTGTTCGCCATCGAAGTGACGATCACCCCGCTCAATTTCAGCGGCGCGCTGCGGGTGGTGTCGCAGATCGACGGCGCCGTCAAGAATCAGGAAGCAGGGGACGACCCGCGCGTGGGCTCGGCCGTCAGCGGTCCGGCCCTCACGCTGATCGATGCACGACAGCACGGCGCCGGCTCGGCCCTGGTGCAACGCACCCACAACAGCGGCTTTACCCTGGTCACGGCCACCCGCACCCAGCTCGGCCACCAAGGTGACGTTGCTGTCAGCAATGGCGTGGATGGCCAGCGCGCCTGGCACCGCTTCGAGCTGCAGGCCAGCGAAGGCGTGGCGCTCACCATCGTCAAGTTCGGCACTTATTATTCCTCGCGCGACTACGACGCGGCCGATCTGCCCGCCTTGGCCGACGCGGCGCTGGAGCAGGCCGAAGCTGCCGGCTTCGAGGCGCTGTGCCGGCAACAGGCCGCCTATCTGGCCGACTTCTGGCAGCAGGCCGATGTGGAAATCAGCGGCGACGATGCCTTGCAGCAGGGCATGCGCTTCAACCAGTTTCACTTGCTGCAATCGGTGGGGCGCGACGGCAAGACCAACATTGCCGCCAAGGGCGTCACCGGCGAAGGCTACGAGGGCCACTATTTCTGGGATACGGAAATCTATATTTTCCCGTTCTTCTTGTACAGCAAGCCGGAAATCGCCCGCACCCTGCTGGACTACCGCTACCGCGGACTGGAGCAGGCCCGCAGCAGGGCCCGCCAGATGAGCCACGCCAAGGGCGCGCTGTATCCGTGGCGCACCATCGCCGGCGAAGAGTGCTCGGCCTATTTCCCGGCCGGCACGGCGCAGTACCACATCAACGCCGACATCGCCTATTCAATCAAGCTGTATTTCGAAGCCACCGACGACCTCGATTACATGGCCGAAGCGGGCACCGAGATCGTGCTGGAAACGGCGCGCATCTGGATGGGCATCGGCCACACCGACCACCAGGGGCGCTTCTGCATCAATGAAGTGACCGGGCCGGACGAGTACACCGCGCTGGTCAACAACAACTATTACACCAACGCCATGGCGCAGATGCACCTGCGCTTCGCCGCGGCCATGCTGGAAACCCTGGCGCGCGAGCGGCCCGCCGACCACCAGCGGATTGTGCAGGCGGTGCAGCTGGAGCAGGGCGAGCCGGCCGCCTGGCTGGATGCGGCGGCGCGCATGGCCTTGCCGTACAGCGCGGCACTGGGCGTGCACGAGCAGGACGACAGCTTCCTGTCGAAAAAGCCGTGGGACTTCGCCGCCACGCCGAAAGCAAACTATCCCCTGCTGCTCAACTACCACCCGCTGGTGATCTACCGCCACCAGGTCTGCAAGCAGGCCGACGTGGTGCTGGCGCTGCTGCTGTTGTCGGAGCAGTTCAGCGTGGACGACAAGCGCCGCGATTTCGATTTTTACGAGCAAGTCACCACCCACGACTCGTCGCTGTCGTCGTGCATCTTCAGCATCGTGGCCGCCGAAGTGGGCTATGCCGACAAGGCTTACGACTACTTTATGGAAACGGCGCGCCTGGATCTGGACGATACCCACGGCAATACCCACTACGGGGTGCACACGGCCGCCATGGCCGGCACCTGGATGGGCGTGGCCTACGGCTTTGCCGGCATGCGCGTGCAGCAAGGCCAGCTGCGCTTCGCGCCGACCTTGCCGGCCCAGTGGCAGCACTACCAGTTCAAGATCCATTTCCGCGGCGCGCTGCTGCAGGTGCGCGTGGCCGCCGAAGGCGTCGACTACACGCTGGTGGCCGGCGAGGCAGTCAGTTTCTCGCATGGCGGCAGCGCCCTCACCCTGACCCGTTCGGCCAGCGCCGCGCGTTGCCCTTTAGGAATTGCAGCATGAGTTTCAAGGCAGTCATCTTCGACCTCGACGGCGTCATCACCGACACCGCCCATTATCACTATCTGGCATGGAAGCGCCTGGCCGAGTCGGAAGACGTGGCCTTCGACCATGCCTTCAACGAGCAGCTCAAGGGCATCGACCGCAAGGGTTCGCTGGATCTGATCCTGGGGCAGAGCACCCGCGCCTATACACGCGAGCAAAAGCTGGCGCTGGCCGACGCCAAGAACGGCCATTACCAGCAACTGATCGCCACCATGTCGGCCACCGATCTGCTGCCGGGCGCGGTGCAGGCACTGGCCGCCGTGCGCGCCGCCGGCCTGCGCATCGGACTGGCCTCGGTCAGCAAGAACGCCTTCACGGTGCTGGAGCGGCTGGGCATCAGCGCCGCCTTCGATTATGTGGTCGATGCGGCCACCATTGCCAACGGCAAACCGGACCCTGAGATATTCTTGAAGGCGGCACGGGAGCTGGGCGTGGCGCCCATCGATTGCCTGGGGGTGGAAGACGCCGTGGCCGGGGTGACGTCGATCAAGCGCGCCGGCATGGTGGCGCTGGGCATCGGCGAGCCGGCCGTGCTGTTCGAGGCCGACCGGGTGATTCCCGCGCTCGACCGCTTCGATCTGCCGGCGCTACAGCAAATGCATCCGGGGCACTGACGCCGCACGGTTGGGGCCGTAGAAAACCATCCAAAATAAAAGCTACATGTGGAGACAGCGTGAACAAACAGCGCCTGATATTTGCCCTTTTTCTGATCTATTTCGTCTTCGCGATCCTGCTTAACAGCGTGGGCACGGTGATCCTGCAAGTAATCGGCAATTATGGCGTGAGCAAGGCCAGCGCCAGCGCGCTGGAAGGCTTCAAGGATTTGCCGATCGCCGTGGTGTCGTTCCTGGTGGCGTCGTTCCTGCCGCGCATCGGCTACAAGAACGCCATGCTGGCCGCGCTGGCGCTGGTGTGCGCGGCCTGCGTCGCCATGCCGCTGGTGCCGGCGTTCTGGACCACCAAGCTGCTGTTCCTGTGCGTGGGGGTGGCGTTTGCACTGGTCAAAGTGTCGGTGTATTCCACGCTGGGGCTGGTCGCCCAGGACCGCAAGCAGCATGCCGGCATCATGAATACGCTCGAAGGCGTGTTCATGATCGGCGTGCTGTCGGCGTACTGGATCTTCGGCTACTTCATCGATTCGGACAATCCCCAGTCGCAGCGCTGGCTGCAGGTGTACTGGGTGCTGGCGGCGCTGTGCGCCGTCACCTTCGTGCTGGTGCTGTCGACCCCGTTCGACGAGCGCAGTGCGCAGCCGCCGCCCGGGCGCAGCCGGCGCGACGACTTCGTGGCCATGCTGGCGCTGTTCTTCCGTCCGCTGGTGTGCGTGTTCGTGCTGACCGCTTTCCTGTACGTGCTGGTCGAGCAGAGCGTGGGCACCTGGCTGCCTACCTTCAACAATGAAATTCTCAAATTGCCGGCGGCCATGAGCGTGCAGGTCACCAGCATCTTTGCCGCTTGCCTTGCCATCGGGCGGCTGTCGGCCGGCGTGATCATGCGCCGCATGCATTGGTATCCGGTGATGAATATCTGCGTGGTCGGCATGGCCGCCATGGTGCTGCTGGCCCTGCCGCTGACGCACGACGTGGTCCGCGACCCCAACGTCAGCTGGGGCACGGCGCCACTGGCCACGTTCTTGTTTCCGTTGATCGGCCTGTTCATGGCGCCGATTTATCCGGGCATCAATTCGGTGATGCTCACGTCGCTGCCGCAGCACCAGCATTCGGCCATGACGGGCTTGCTGGTGATATTTTCGGCGCTGGGCGGCACTACCGGTTCGCTGATCACGGGCTACGTGTTCGGGAACTTCAACGGCCATTTCGCGTTCTACCTGACCCTGGTGCCGATCGCGCTGGTGCTGGTGACCTTGTACCTGTTCAAGCGGCAGGTCGACCGGCTGGTCTGACGGCGGCAGGGCTGTATTGCTATAATCGAGAGCTATATGACAACTGCCACGCCTGTGCGCCCATGAATCTCAAGAGCCTTGCCCGCACGCTCGGGATCTCCAAGACCACGGTCAGCCGCGCGCTCAACGGCTATCCCGAAGTCAACATCCATACCCGCGAGCGGGTGCTGGCCGCCGCCAAGGAAGCCGGCTACGAAGCCAATCCCATGGCGCGCAGCCTGGCGGTGGGGCGCACCAATGTGTTCGGCATCATCTACCCGCTGCTGCCCAGCGACCTGGGCGACCCGATGTTTCTGGGCGTGGTCGGCGGCATGTCGGCGGCGCTGGAAAAGCGCAAGATGAACCTGATTATTGCGCCGGTGTCGCCGGCCAACGAATTGCCCTCCTACGAGCAGATGGTGCGCGGGCGCCGCGTCGACGGGCTGGTGGTAAGCCGCACGCTGGTGCACGACGAGCGCATCGCGTACCTGATCAAGAAGGAGTTTCCCTTCGTGGCGCACGGCCGCACCGAGCTCACGCAACCCTATGCGTGGTTCGACTACGACAACGAAGCGGGCATCCAGCTGGCCTTCGACCATTTGCTGGGACATGGTCACCGCCGCATTGCCCTAATCAGCGCGCCGCTGGAACTCAATTTCGCGGCCCAGCGCCGCAACAGTTTTATTGCCTGCATGGCCAAGGCGGGCTTGCAGGCCGATCCGCGCTTCATGCCCAGCGACACGCTCGACCGCCGCACCGGCTATCAGGCCATGGCCGACCTGCTGGCGTGCTCACCGCGTCCCACGGCGGTGATCGTCGACAATCACCTGTCGGGCGTGGGCGCGGTGCGTGCGCTGCTCGACCAGGGCATTGAAATCGGCAAGGAAATTTCCGTCATTGTCTGGGGCAGCATCGAGGACAGCCTGGTGGGCTCGAACGTGACCACCATCGACCAGCCCGATGCGACCCTGGCCGGCGCCAAGATGACCGAAATGCTGGCCGCACTGGTCAATGGCACGCCACCGGCGGAATTGCAGGTGCTGTGGCAGCCGGTGCTGTTGCCGGGGGCGACCGTGGGGGCCTGTCCTGCCTAGCCGAGACAGACCCGCTACCTAATCCGTGTCGGTAGATTTTTTCTACCGCTGATTCGTTACCGAACAGTTGCGTTATAATTAACGCAGGGTGTTCATACCGCCGGTATGACAGGATAAGCGCTGGTCGGGCCGCCACGCGGGATCCGATCGCCATGACCTTTCTTCCTGCCTGCCAGCCCCGCAATTGTTCAACCCGCAGTGCTGCTCCGCTGCGCGCCGCCCTGGAGGCCGCATGACACGCATCCAGCGCCGCCTGTCCGATACCTTCAAGGCCTTTGCCGCGTCGAGCAAGGCCGGCGGCATCGTTCTGATTTTCTGCACGATCCTCTCGCTGGCCCTGGCCAACTCGGCGCTCGGTGCCGCTTATCTGGGTTTCTGGCAGCTGTACGTGGCCGGATTGAGCATCGAACACTGGATTAACGACGCCCTGATGGCGGTATTTTTCCTGCTGATCGGGCTGGAACTGGAACGCGAGCTGTATAACGGCGAGCTGTCCGAGTTCAAGAACGCACTGCTGCCCATGCTCGCCGCCGCCGGCGGTATCGCGGTGCCGGCGCTGATCCACTTCGGTTTTAATAACGGCACCGCCTTGCAGGCGGGCGTGGGCATCCCGATGGCGACCGACATCGCGTTCGCGCTGGGAGTGCTGGCCCTGCTCGGCAGCCGTGTTCCGGCATCGTTGAAAATCCTCCTGACGGCGCTGGCGGTCATGGACGACCTTGGCGCGATCGTTGTCATCGCCCTGTTTTACACGGCCGAGATGTCGGTCGCGTATCTGCTGGGCGCCTTGGCGGTGTTCGCCGCCCTGGTCGCCATGAACCGCGTACTGCGCGTCATGGCCCTGTTCCCTTATCTGCTCGGCGGGGCGCTGATGTGGTTTCTGATGCTCAAGTCCGGCGTGCACGCGACCATTGCCGGCGTGCTGCTGGCGTTTGCCATTCCGTATTCGGCCAGGCAGGACGACGCGCAGTCGCCGTCGCACCGGCTCGAGCATGCGCTGCACAAGCCCGTCACGTTCCTGATTTTGCCCATATTCGCACTGGCCAATACCGGCATTGTGATCGGCAGCGGCTGGGCTGCGGATCTGCTGAGCACGAACAGCCTGGGCATCATCCTGGGGCTGGTGGTAGGCAAACCGTTGGGGATCTTCCTGTTCAGTTTTGCCGCCGTGGCGTTGGGCCTGTGCCGCTTGCCGCTCGATCTGGCGTGGCGTCACGTGCTGGGCGCGGGCTTACTGGGCGGCATAGGCTTTACGATGTCGATCTTCATCACCAACCTGGCGTTCACCGGGCAGGCCGAGGTGATCAACGGGTCGAAAATGGCCATCCTGATCGCCTCGCTGGCGGCCGGCATCATCGGGTTTGTCTGGCTCAAAGCGATGGGGGCGCCGGTGGCGTCCGATACGGATCCGGACACCATCGACCACGAAGAACAACATGCGACCTGATGCGGTCAGCTACACCGGCTGCTGCGCCGCATAGTAGGCCAGGAACATATCGACCGTGGTCTCGATGACCTTCTGCTGGGTCGCCCGGTCCAGCGGCGGCTGATTCATCGTCACCTGCGGCCACAGCGCGAACGTCTTGAGCAAGCCTTGCAGCATGTGCGAAGCCAGCGCCGGGTCGGCTTCACGCAGCACACCGTCGGCCTGGGCCGCGCTCAGCCATTGCGTGAGTGCCTCTTCCTTCGAGCTCAGCCGCGCCACCATTTCCTGCCCGCGCTCCGGTGAATGGATCGCCTCGGCAATGGCCACGCGGGCCAGGTCGAGAAAATACGCGTCCTGCAGCATTTCCATCTTCTTCCACAGCATGTCCACCAGTTGCCGGCGCAGGGGGGCGTCCGGCCGGTACGGCATCTCCGTCAAGCCCGAGGTGCTGCACCACAGTTGATCGAGGATGTGGGCAAACAGCGCGTCCTTGCTGGGGAAGTGGTTGTAGACGGTGCGCTTGGACACGCCGGCGGCGGCGGCGATCTTGTCCATGCTGGTCGTGTCGAATCCGCTCGCGCGGAATTGGGCGATGGCCGCGTCGACAATGGACTGGCGCTTGCGCTCGGTCAGCTTCAGGGGCGTAGTGGAGGTCATGGGTTTTATTTTACACCGTCTGGTTTACTTTTCCGAGAAGTGGAACTACACTGTGTAGTGTAAATAATCTTTTGGAGTGGCCCATGAACGATCACACCGCTAGCGCCAAGTTGTCTCTTGACGGGCTCGACAGCCTGTCCGTGTCCAGCGCGTCGCGCACGCGCGATGGCAAATTCCGCAATCCGGTCAAGATGCAGTCGATGGGTTTGCTCCAAGGCGTGGGCCTGATGCTTCGCGTGCTGTTCGACAAGCCCGCCGACACCGTGCCGCGCCAGGCTATTCCCGTTCACGCGATCACGCAGCAGCAGTTGCTGGATGCTCCGGATCGCACACTTTTCCGTCTCGGTCACTCGACCGTGCTGCTCAAGCTCGACGGCCACTTCTGGTTGACCGATCCCGTGTTTTCGGAACGCGCGTCGCCCGTGCAGTGGGCCGGTCCAAAGCGCTTTCATCAGACGCCCATCGATATCGACGCGCTGCCGCCAATCAAGGGCATCATCCTGTCGCACGACCATTACGACCACCTGGACAAGGCGGCCGTGCTGCGCCTGGCGGCCAAGACCGAGCATTTCATCACGCCGCTGGGGGTGGGCGACCATCTGATCGCCTGGGGCGTCGACAAGGCCAAGGTGCGCCAGCTGGCCTGGTGGCAAAGCACCCGCGTGGACGGTGTGACCCTGGTGGCCACGCCGGCGCAGCATTTCTCTGGCCGCGGCTTGAACGACCGCAACAAGACGCTGTGGGCCTCGTTTGTCATCCAGGACCGCGACGCCCGCATTTTCTTCAGCGGCGACAGCGGCTACTTCGACGGCTTCAAGGAAATCGGGCGGCGCTACGGCCCGTTCGACCTGACCATGGTGGAAACCGGCGCCTACGACCCGCAGTGGCCGGATGTGCATATGCAGCCGGAAGAGTCGCTGCAGGCGCACATCGACCTGCGCGGCAAGGTGATGCTGCCGATTCACAATGGCACCTTCGACCTGTCGATGCATGCCTGGCATGACCCGTTCGACCGCATCGCCCAACTGGCGGGCGAGCGCCGCCTGCCGCTGGCGACGCCCGAAATCGGCATGGCGCTCGATATCATGCAGCCCGCGCTGGACGGCAAATGGTGGGAGCCGCTGGTGGAGCGGGAGCTGGCCGATGACCTTGCCGCCGGACTCGCCACCGCCCGCTAGCGGTTACACGCCTCCAAGCTTACATATTGCGCCGGTACTGGCCGCCCACTTCAAACAGCGCATCGGTGATCTGCCCCAGCGAGCAGACCCGCACCGCATCCATCAGCTGCTCGAACACGTTGTCGTTGGCAATCGCGGCCTGTTGCAAGGCGGCCAGCGCCTGGGCCGATTCCCCCGCGTGACGGCGGTGGAAGTCGTCCAGGCGCGCCAGCTGCGATTGCTTTTCATCGTCCGTCGAGCGGGCCAGTTCGATTTTCTGCGGCGCCGCATTGGCCTGCGGATTGCGGAAGGTGTTGACCCCCACGATGGGTAGCGAGCCGTCGTGCTTCTTGTGCTCGTACAGCATCGACTCTTCCTGGATCTTGCCGCGCTGGTAACCCGTTTCCATCGCGCCCAGCACGCCGCCCCGTTCGGCGATGCGTTCGAATTCCTGCAGTACCGCTTCCTCCACCAGGTCGGTGAGCTGCTCCAGGATGAACGAGCCCTGGTTGGGATTCTCGTTCTTGGCCAGGCCCCATTCGCGGTTGATGATCAGCTGGATCGCCAGTGCCCGCCGCACCGATTCGTCCGTCGGCGTGGTGATCGCTTCGTCGTACGCGTTGGTGTGCAGGCTGTTGCAGTTGTCGTAGATGGCGATCAAGGCCTGCAAGGTGGTGCGGATATCGTTGAAGTCGATTTCCTGCGCGTGCAGCGAGCGGCCCGAGGTCTGGATGTGGTACTTGAGCTTCTGGCTGCGGTCGTTGGCGCCGTACTTGTCGCGCATGGCGATCGCCCACAGGCGCCGCGCCACCCGGCCGAGCACCGTGTATTCGGGGTCCATGCCGTTGGAGAAAAAGAACGACAGGTTGGGCGCGAAGTCGTCGATGTGCATGCCGCGCGCCAGATACGCTTCGACGAACGTGAAGCCGTTCGACAGCGTGAACGCCAGCTGCGAGATCGGGTTCGCGCCCGCTTCGGCGATGTGGTAGCCGGAGATCGACACGGAGTAGAAATTGCGCACCTGATTGCGCACGAAATACTCCTGGATGTCGCCCATGACTTTGAGCGAAAACTCGGTCGAGAAGATGCAGGTGTTCTGGCCCTGGTCTTCTTTCAGAATGTCGGCCTGCACGGTGCCGCGCACGTTGGCCAGCACCCAGGCGCGGATGGTGGCCGCTTCCTGTGCGTCGGGCCGGCGCTGCTGTTCGCGGGCGAACTTGTCCAGCTGCTGGTCGATGGCCGTGTTCATGAACATGGCCAGGATGGTCGGCGCCGGGCCGTTGATGGTCATCGACACCGAGGTGCTGGGGCTGCACAGATCGAAGCCGTCGTACAGCACCTGCATGTCGTCCAGCGTGGCGATCGACACGCCCGCGTTGCCGACCTTGCCGTAGATGTCGGGCCGCAGCGCCGGGTCGGCGCCGTACAGGGTCACCGAATCGAAGGCGGTCGACAGGCGCTTGGCGTCCATGCCTTCCGAGACCAGCTTGAAGCGCCGGTTGGTGCGGAAGCAGTCGCCTTCACCGGCGAACATACGGGTCGGGTCTTCGTTCTCGCGCTTGAACGGGAACACGCCGGCCGTGTACGGGAAGGAGCCGGGCAGGTTTTCCTGCATCAGGTAGCGCAGCACTTCGCCGTGGTCTTCGAAGCGGGGCAGGGCGACCTTGCGCACCGGCGTTCCCGACAGCGTGTGCTGGACCAGCGCCGTGCGCAGTTCCTTGTCGCGCACGCGGGTCACATACTCGTCGCCGCCGTAGGCCGCCTGCAGCGCCGGCCAGTCGGCCAGCAGACGCGCGGCGCGGCTGTCGAGGGCGGCGTCGCGCCTGGCGATCAGGTCGTCGAGCTGCGTACTGGCGCTTTCGCCAGCATGCTGAGTGCTGTGTTCAGCCAGCATGCGCCGGCTTTCGCTCAACTGCTGGCGCTCGCGCGCCAGCTTGACCTGCGCTGCCGTGTGGCGATGGTAGCCGCGCACCGTGTCGGCGATTTCGGCCAGATAACGCGCGCGCGCCGGCGGCACGATCACGTGCTTGCCGCTGGAGTGGCGCACGCTGGTGGCCTGCAAGGCGCCGGCCTGCACCTTCAAACCACGTTCTGCCAGCATCGGCAGCAGGCCCTGGTACAGCGCGGTCACGCCATCGTCGTTGAAGCGCGACGCCTGGGTGCCGTACACGGGCAGCTGCTCGGGCGCCACGCTCCACAGTTCGCGGTTGCGCTGGTACTGCTTGGCGACGTCGCGCAGCGCATCCTGCGCGCCCTTGCGGTCGAATTTGTTAATCGCGATCAGGTCGGCAAAGTCGAGCATGTCGATCTTTTCCAGCTGCGAGGCGGCGCCGAATTCGGGCGTCATCACGTACATCGACAGATCCACGTGCGGCACGATGGCCGCGTCGCCCTGGCCGATGCCGGAGGTCTCGACGATCACCAGGTCGAAGCCGGCCACCTTGCAGGCGGCGATCACGTCGGGCAGCGCTTCGGTGATTTCCGAGCCGGCCGCGCGCGTGGCCAGCGAGCGCATGAACACGCGCGCCTTGCCCTGCCATGGATTGATGGCGTTCATGCGGATGCGGTCGCCCAGCAGCGCGCCGCCGGACTTGCGCCGCGACGGGTCGATCGAGATGATGGCGATGTTCAGCGCATCGTGCTGGTCCAGCCGCAGGCGGCGCACCAGTTCGTCCGTCAGCGACGATTTGCCGGCCCCGCCGGTGCCGGTGATGCCCAGCGCGGGGACCCTGATGGCGGCCGCGCGTTCGAGCAGTTCGGCGCGCAGGGAAGAGCCAGCGCGGCCATTTTCCAGTGCCGTGATCAGCTGCGCCAGCGGGCGGTGGCGCGCGGCCACGTCGCCTTCGGCCAGCACGTCCAATGTGGACGGCGCGTAGGCCGACAGGTCGATGTCGCAGGCCGCGATCATCGAGGCGATCATGCCGACCAGGCCCATGCGCTGGCCGTCTTCGGGGCTGAAAATGCGCGTCACGCCGTAGGCATGCAGCTCGGCGATTTCGTCGGGCACGATCACGCCGCCGCCGCCGCCGAACACCTTGATGTGGGCGCCGCCGCGCTGGCGCAGCAGGTCGATCATGTACTTGAAGTATTCGACATGGCCGCCCTGATAGCTGGAGATGGCGATGCCTTGCACATCTTCGGCCAGCGCGGCGGTGACGACTTCTTCCACCGAGCGGTTGTGGCCCAGGTGGATCACTTCGGCGCCGTGCGACTGCAGGATGCGGCGCATGATGTTGATCGAAGCGTCGTGGCCGTCGAACAGCGAGGCGGCGGTGACGAAGCGTACTTTGTTGGCCGGCGCTTTTTGTTCGGGTGCAGTCAGCTTGGCGGCGGAGGTCAGGTCATTCATGGTGTCCCTTTATTGGCGTGCGTTGTTGTGTTCAACGTCATCGGTCTCGGTCTCAATCTCGTTCTCAGTCTCGACATGTTCTTCATGCCGCCTGGCGCGTCGCGTGGCGCTCCAGCAGCCTGGCTTTTTCGGTGCGAAAGCGCGCCACGGCCGCTTCCTTCACGTGCCCAAAGCCGCGGATCTGTTCCGGCAGCGAGGCCAGCGCCACGGCGTTGCCGTAGTTATCCGCGTGCAGTGTGGCCAGCAGCGACTCGGTCATGGCATGGTACTCCGCGATCAGGGCCCGTTCCATTTTGCGCTCGGCGGTGTGGCCGAACGGGTCGAACGCGCTGCCGCGCAGGCGCTTGCCCTTGGCCAGCAGCTGGAAGGCGCGCCACATCCACGGCCCGAATTCGCGCTTGACCAGATGGCCGTCGGCGTCCTTCCTGGCGAACAGGGGCGGGGCCAGGTGGAACTTGAGCGCGAAGTCGCCTTCGAACTGGCTCTTGACCTGCTCGATGAAGCGCCCGTCGGTGTACAGGCGCGCCACTTCGTATTCATCCTTGTAGGCCATCAGCTTGAAGTAGTACTTGGCCACGGCTGTCGCCAGCTGGTTGCCCAGGCCCAGGCTTTGCTCCGCCGCGCGCACGGCGTTCACCAAGGTTTCGTATTGCGCCGCATAGGCACTGTCCTGATAAGCGGTTAGAAAGGCCACGCGCGTGGCGACCACCTTGTCCAGGCTTTGCGGCATCTGCACGACGATGGGCTGCGCGGGCACAGCCACCGCTTCGACTTTTTTCACATCCACCGCGGCGCGCCGGCCCCACAAAAAGCTGCGCTGGTTGGCTGCCACGCCGACGCCGTTCAACTCGATGGCGCGCAGCAGGGCCGCTTCGGTCAGTGGAATGCGGCCCTTCTGCCACGCGTAGCCCAGCATGAACAGGTTGGCGGCGATCGAGTCGCCCATCAGCGCCGTGGCCAGGCGCGTGGCGTCGATGAAGTCGGCCGCGGGCAGTTCGGGCGCGCCCACCGACTCCTTGATCAGCGCCTGCACGTCGGCGCTGGGATACTGCCAGTCGGGCTGGCGCGTGAAGGTGCCGGGCGGCTGCTCGTGCAGGTTGATGACGGCCATGGTGCGCCCCGGACGCATTTTGGAAATGGCGTCCTGCGCCCCGGCCGTGAGCATGTCGCAGCCCAGTATCAGGTCCGCTTCGCCGGTGGCGATGCGCTGGGCGCGCAGGTGCGCGGGCGACTGGGCGATCTTCACGTGCGAGGTCACCGAGCCGTTTTTCTGCGACATGCCCGTCATGTCCAGCACCGAGGCGCCTTTGCCTTCGAGGTGCGCGGCCATGCCCATCAGCGCGCCCACGGTGATGACGCCAGTGCCGCCGATGCCGTTGATCAGGATGTTGTACGGCGCGCTGCAGTCGGGCAGCACCGGCTGGGGCAGGGCGCCGAAGCCGTCGTCCACGGTGGCGCCGTCGACCTTCTTCGCCACGCCGCTGCGGGACTTTTTGAGCGTGCCGCCTTCGACGGTGACGAAGCTGGGGCAGAACCCTTTCACGCACGAGAAATCCTTGTTGCACGACGACTGGTCGATGTCGCGCTTGCGCCCGAATTCGGTTTCCTTCGGCAGGATCGACACGCAGTTGGACTGCACGCCGCAGTCGCCGCAGCCTTCGCACACGGCGTCGTTGATGACCACGCGGCGGTTCGGGTCGGGATAGTCGCCGTGCTTGCGGCGGCGGCGTTTTTCGGCCGCGCAGGTCTGGTCGTAGATCAGCACAGACACCCCGGCCACCTCGCGCAGTTCGCGCTGCACGGCGTCCATCTCGCTGCGATCGTGCAGGCTGACGATGGCCGGCAGGGCGCTGCGATCGGCGTAGCGCTGCAGGTCTTCGGTCACCAGTGCGATGCGGCCTATGCCTTCGGCGGCCATCTGGTGCGCCATCATGGGCACGCTGATCATGCCGTCGACCGGCTGGCCGCCCGTCATGGCCACCGCGTCGTTGTAGAGGATCTTGTAGGTCATGTTGACCTTGGCCGCGACGGCGGCGCGGATGGCCAGGTAGCCGGAGTGGAAATAGGTGCCGTCGCCCAGGTTCTGGAACACGTGCGGCACCTTGGAAAACGCCGCCTGGCCGATCCACGGCGCGCCTTCGCCGCCCATGTGGGTGGTCAGCTTGTTCATGTCCGGATAGATGCTGGTCGCCATCACGTGGCAGCCGATGCCGGCCAGCGCGAACGAACCGTCGGGCACCTTGGTGGAGGTGTTGTGCGGGCAGCCGGAGCAGTAGAACGCGGGGCGGAACGGCGTGGCGATGGCTTTTTTGAGCACCGCGTCCTTGGCGTCCAGGAACGCCAGGCGCTCGGCCATCAGTGCCAGCGTGTGCGGGTCGGTGACCAGGCGCTTGATGCGCGCGGCGATCACGCGCGCCACCTGCGAGACGGAAAAGTCGGCCTTGGAAGTGAGCAGCCATTCGCCGCGCGGCGCCACCCACTCGCCTTTTTCGTCGAACTTGCCGATCACGCGCGGGCGCACGTCGTCGCGCCAGTTGTACAGCTGTTCTTTGAGCTGGTATTCGACGATCTGGCGCTTTTCTTCCACCACCAGGATTTCGTCCAAGCCTTGCGCGAACTCGCGCACGCTGTCCGGCTCCAGCGGCCACGGCATGGCCACCTTGAACAGGCGCAGGCCGATGCGCGCGGCCATGGCTTCGTCGATGCCCAGTTCCTCCAGCGCTTCCAGCACATCCAGGTAGGACTTGCCCGAGGCGATGATGCCCAGGCGCGCCTCGGCGCTGTCGATGGTCGTGTGGTTCAGGCGGTTTTCGCGGGCGTAGGCCAGCGCGGCATAGATTTTGTAATCCTGCATCAGCGCTTCCTGGTTACGCGCCTGCTGGCCCAGCGGCAGGTTCGACAAGCGCGCGTTCAGGCCGCCTTCGGGCATGTGGAAATCCAGCGGAATCTTGACCTCCACGCGGAACGGGTCGGCGTCCACCGAGGCGCTCGACTCGACCGTGTCGGCCAGCGCCTTGAACGCCACGGCGCAGCCGGAAAAGCGCGACATGGCCCAGCCGTGGATGCCCAGGTCCAGGTATTCCTGCACATTGCACGGGTACAGCACGGGAATCATCGAGGCCGAGAACAGGTGGTCGGACTGGTGCGGCAGGGTCGACGAATAGGCGCCGTGGTCGTCGCCGGCCACCAGCAGCACGCCGCCGAAGCGCGCCGTGCCGGCGTGGTTCATGTGCTTGAAGACGTCGCCGCAGCGGTCCACGCCCGGGCCTTTGCCGTACCACATGGCGAACACGCCGTCGTACTTGGCAGGGCCGATCAGGTCGACCTGCTGCGAGCCCCACACGGCGGTGGCGGCCAGGTCCTCATTGACACCGGGCACGAACTGCACGTGGTGCGCTTCCAGGTGGCCCCTGGCTTTCCACAGGTTTTCATCCAGCCCGCCCAGGGGCGAGCCCCGGTAGCCGGAAATGAAGCCGGCCGTATTGAGCCCGGCGGCCACGTCGCGGTCGCGCTGCAGCATGGGCAGCCGCACCAGAGCCTGGATGCCGGAGAGGAAAATGGTGCCGGAGGTGGCGGTGTACTTGTCGTCCAGGCTGATGCTGGACAGGCGTGTGGCCAGATTGCCGTGGCCGCCGTCGGCGCCCTGGTCGTTGTGGCCGTTGTGTCCGGGCGCGTGCGTGCGCTGGTCTGCCGTGGTGTCTGGCATGGTCGTGCTCCAAATTGTGTTCGGGTGTTCCCTGGCAGGACGGCGCCGGGTAAGCGCCTTGATGCCAAAGCTGTCTGGGGTACTGAGGTTGTCAGTGCGCCTATTTTAACGCGATTCGGCGTCCGTTCCGGCCCATTTGTGCGCCCCGTGATTGATGGCGCCGGGATCGCCCATAGAAAAATACAATTGATACTTGGGAAAAATTAGGTACTTTCCAGAAATAATATCCGGCTACACTGGTGCCATGCCACCCGGCTACGACGCACCATCCCGGACCAGACCATGCTGAAGAAAGTCGACATTTCCCAACTCCAGGTGGGCATGTATATCCACGAGCTTAGTTGCGACTGGATGACCCACCCCTTCGTGCGCAACCGCTTTCTGATCGCCTCGGAGGCGGAGATCCGCAAGATCGTCGGCGCCGGCATCCACGATGCGGTGATCGACAGCAGCCGCGGCCTGGACGTGCAGGACGCCCCCACGCTGGCCCAGGCGCGCGCGCGCACCGAGGCCGAGGTGGCGGCCATCGCGGTGGCGCCCGTGGCGGTGGCGCCCTTGCATACCGCGCTGGCGGACGAACTGCAGCGCGCCGCGCAGCTGCGCGCGCACGCCAGCTCGGTGGTGCGCACGGTGATGCAGGATGTCCGCCTGGGCCGCGCCGTCGCCGTCGACCAGGTTGCGCCCGTGGTGGAGAGCATCACCGCCTCGATCCTGCGCAATCCGGGCGCGCTGATCGGCCTGCTGCGCATCAAGACCGCCGACGACTACACCTTCTTGCACTCGGTCAGCGTGTGTACCTTGCTGGTGGCGTTTTGCCGCTCGCGCGGGATCGACAGCGACACCACCTACCAGGCCGGGCTGGGCGGCCTGCTGCACGATACCGGCAAGGCGCTGGTGCCCGACAAGATCCTCAACAAGCCGGGCGCGCTGACGGAGGAGGAATTCGCCATCGTGCGGCGCCATCCGCGCGACGGCTACGAGATCCTGCTGCGCTCGCCCGAGCTGGGGCCGATTCCGCTCGACATCACCTTGCACCACCATGAGCGGCGCGATGGCAGCGGCTATCCGGACCGGCAGGGCGAGGGCGTCATCAGCGAGCTGGCCCAGATGGCCGCCATCGTCGACGTCTACGACGCCATCACGGCCGAGCGCTGCTATCACAAAGGGGTCTCGCCAGCCGAGGCGCTGCGCAAGCTGTATGAGTGGAGCAAATTCCACTTCCATCCCGCGCTGGTGCAGGAATTCATGCGCTGCGTGGGGATTTATCCGGTGGGCACCATGGTGCTGCTCGAATCGGGACGGCTGGGGGTGGTGGTCGAGCCGCATCCGACCAACCTGCTCACGCCCAAGGTCAACGTGTTCTTCAACACGCGCCAGAAGGCGTACATCAAGCCGCAGATGGTGGACCTGGCGCGCGGGGTGGGCTTCGGCGGCGCCGACAAGATCGTGCGCCCGGAAGCGGCGGCCACGTGGAATGTCGATCCGATGAAATTTCTGGTGGTGGCCTGAGCGGCGCGTGTCCGCGTTCGCACACCCGCGCAGATTCTAGAAGAACTCGGCCGTGTCGTTGGAGGCGTTGGCCTGCAGCTGGCCGCCCGACACCAGTTCGTCGTAGTGGCAGGCCTGGTTGCGCCCGTGGCTCTTGGCGTAGTACAGCGCCTGGTCGGCGTGGCCCAGAATGATCACGGGCGACTCGTACGGGCTGATGCTGACGAAGCCGACGCTGACGGTGACGGTGCCCACCTGGGGGAACACGTGCGCGGCCACGTTGGTGCGGAAGCGGTCGATGATCTTGCGCGCGTCCTCCAGGTCGGTCGAGCGCAGCAGCACCACGAACTCCTCGCCGCCGAAGCGGAACACCCGGTCCTGGGTGCGGAAGGAACTTTGCATCAGGTTGGCGATCAGGATCAGCACTTCGTCGCCGTACAGGTGGCCGAACTTGTCGTTGACCAGCTTGAAATGGTCGACATCGACCACCGCCAGCCACTGCTTCTGGGCCGGGTCGGGGTGGCGTCGCTCGGGCTGGCCGGGCAGCGGCGGCTCGAGCTCGACACCCGGCTCGGCGCTGGCGTGCAGCATCTTGGCCAGCTGGTCGTCGAAGGTCTTGCGGTTGAGCAGCCCGGTGAGCGAATCGCGTTCGCTGTAGTCGAGCAGGTTCTGGAAATTGCGGTACACGCTGACGATGCCGGCGATGACGTGGATGGTGTCGCTGCTGTACGGGGTCGGGTGGACGATTTCCAGGCAGGTGTCGGCCTTGTCGCCGATCCAGATGGGCAGCCACAGGGTGCGTCGCCCGTCGTCCGAGAGCGCCTCGGCGCTGGCCTCGCGGCGCGCCAGGCAGGCCGCCAGCGCCGGCAGGGCCGCCAGCGGCTCGCCCGGGTGGGCCGCGTCGTAGCTCTCTTCCATGCGGGCCGGCTGGCCGGCGGCGACGGTGACGCGGGCGCGCACATACTGCTGAGAACGCACGGTGACGATCGACAGCACCCGCGCGCACGACGCGCCGGCCAGCTCCTGCACCGCCGAAATCACCGAGATGTCCAGCATCGTGTGATCGCGGTGGCCGGTCATGTCCACCATGTGTTTCAGTAGGGAATCCATGTCATTCTCGGAAATGTGATCAAACCATCGCGCAGCCACCATTGCCCGCAGACCGCTGTGCAGGATAAGTGGTTTTCCCCGACTAAGCAATTGCTCCATGCCATTTCCAGCAATTAATCCCCGTTGCGTCAAGCCGGGCCGCCACGGCAGGCGGCTGGCGCCGATTCTCCGGCCCCGCGCTAACGATGCACATCAACAATTAAAAATTCCAAAAGGAAAATTTGTGAGAGGTCAAGTTGCTGTGTGGAATCAATCGCTATAGTGATCTCACTGGCGCAGCACTTGAACGACAGCAGCACGTCGGACAGGGGCAGCAGCGCAACGCGACCGGCTGGGCCAGGGTTTGCTACTTATCCACTTCAAGGAGTTTGACATGAGCACAGTTATCTCGGCAGTCCGTACCTTCATCGCCGACGAAGATGGTGTGACCGCACTGGAATACGGCATGATCGCAGCGCTGATCGCCGCCGTGATTGTTGGCGCAGTCACCACGCTCGGCACGACGATTTCCGGCAAGTTCGACGATATCGTTACCGCAATCGGTTAAACCGAGTTTCCCTCCCGGTGGCGCCACCGGGAGGGTTTTTCCCCCGCATCGGAAAGTGTGCCATGCCTATTCAGCTTTATCTGGACCTCGCGCTGGTCGCGCTGCTGTGCCTGGCGAGCGCGTTCGATCTCGCGCAGCGCCGTATCCCGAATTCGTTGGTGGCCACCGGCATCGTCACGGCGTGCATCGTGCATGCCAGTGCCGGTCTGAGCTGGTCGCTGCTGACCGTCTGGCTGGGCGGCATGGCCACCGGCCTGGTCTGGTTTCTCCCCCTGTATTGCCTGCGCACGATGGCCGCGGGCGACGTCAAATTGATGATGATGGTGGGGGCCTTCTGCGGGCCCGTGCCGACGTTGCACATCAGCCTGGCGACCTATTGCGCCGGTGGCCTGCTGGCGCTGTTGATCGTGCTGGCCAGCGGCAAAGGGCGCGTGGCGGCGCGCAATGTCGCCACCTTGCTGCGGCCGATGCTATGGCGCATCGGCGGGGTGCGCCTGGCGCCCGAGGCGGCGCCCGCCAGCGTGGGCAGCATGCCCTACGCGCTGGCCATCCACGCCGGCACCCTGTTCGTGCTGTGGTTGCGGTACAGCTAGGTTTGCGCCCGGCATTCGTTGCTCATTGTCAAAGGACGCCGGACGCGGCTGGCTAGAATAAATTTGTGACTAAAAGGAAATCGGTGTCCGTGCTTTAAGAAGGAGTTCACCATGATCGAAGCCGAATCATCTTTGACCGGCGCCGCGCGCGCCACGGCGCCGCCCGGGGGCGAGGACGACGTAACCCGGGTGCCCCCGCAGCCGAAAACCATCCGCGAAACCGGCATCGAGCCGGCTTTTTTAACTGAGCTGGTGGCCAAGACCTTGTACGTCACCGGCAAGATCCATCTGCCGGTGCTCACCACCCGCCTGCGCCTGTCGATCAGTGTCGTGCGCCAGCTGCTCGAGCTGCTGCAGTTCGACCAGCTGGCCGAAGTGACGGGGCGCGGCGATTCGGAGCTGGATGTCTATTATCAGCTCACCGGCCCGGGCCGCGTGCGCGCGGCGCAATACCTGGCCCATAACGCCTACGTGGGGCCGGCGCCGGTGCCGCTGGGCGCCTACCGCGAGCTGGTGCTGCGCCAGTCGCGCCACCATGCCCAGGCGCGCCGGGTCGGCGCGGCCGATCTGGCCGCCGCCTTCGCCGACGACAGCCTGGACGCGGGCGTGCGCGAATTGATCGGCGCGGCCCTGCAGTCGAGCCGCTCGCTGCTGCTGTACGGGCCCTCGGGCAGCGGCAAAACCACGCTGGCGCGCAAGCTGGGCCAGCTGCAGCCGGGCGTGGTGGCGGTGCCCTACGCCATCATGGTCGACCACGAGGTGGTGCTGTGCCACGATCCGCTGGTGCACCTGGCGCCGCCGGCCCACCATGCGCGCCACAGCCAGGAGCGGCGCAGCGCCGACAGCCGCTACGCGCTGTGCCAGCGCGCCGTGGTGCTTGCCGGCGCCGAACTCGATGCCGGCATGCTGGATCTGCGCTTCGACGAGGGCGCCGGCGCCTACCGCGCGCCGCCCCACTTCCTGGCCAACAACGGCTTGCTGGTGGTGGACGACCTGGGGCGCCAGCGCATGCCGCTGGCCGACCTGCTGGGCCGCTGGAGTGCGCCGCTGGACTGCGGGGTCGATCAGCTGAGCTTGCGCGGCGGCCACAAGCTGTCGGTGCCGTTCGACGTGACCCTGGTGCTGGCCACCAACCTGGAACCGCAGCAACTGCTCGACGACACGCTGATGCGCCGGGTCGGCTACAAGATTTACGTGGGTGCGCTGAGCGCGCCGGGCTATCGCGCGCTGTTCCGGCGCCAGTGCCGCCTGGCCGGCGTGGACTATGAGGACGACATCGTCAGCTACCTGATCGACCGGCTGCACCTGCCGGCCGGACGCGCCCTGCTGGCCAGCTATCCGGCCGAACTGCTGGGCCGGATCGCCGACTTCGCCAGTTACCAC